>CALXIU010000179.1 GCA_944388415.1 uncultured Ruthenibacterium sp.
ATGAAGCTGAACTATACGATAGATTTTATAATCAAACCTTTTTATTCCATGCAAGCATAAGCGCACAGAATACTCGCCAAATTCCTTCGCAAACCAAAGAATTGTATGGAACCTGCAATAATCCAGACCGTTCAGCCTGCAACCAAAATCGTTGCGAAACCTGTTCGCAACGAATTACTTGCAAGTCCTCTCAATAAAGAAGGTGTATACCCATTGTTTGCGAAACAAAATGAATCACCCCCAGCAGTAGTTGTCGTTTCCGTCGACTCTCAAAGCATGACCGTAAGAAACACATTGCTTTCAAATACTTCACTTGAAAAATATTGTAACGCCTTGCGTTCCTTTTCCGATTCTGAATTCAGCAGCGTAAAATGGTTCGTAACAACTCCTGAATATCACGCACCAAAGGAACTTTCCTTTTCTACTTTTTCGAATATCTCGGAAGCTCTTACTGTACTGGTCAAGTGCTGGGCAATTAACTTCTTCTCTCTCGCCTATTCGCTTGGGACCATTAAATCCAAAATAGCCAAAATTGCAGTCTTTTTAAAATACTTCGACAATTTGAATGTTCCGCTTACCAGCATCCGCAACTCGGCCGTTCAGGTGTTTCTGTCCCGGTATTCAGAAACCCCTGAACTGTATAACTCTATGTCGTGTGCGATTTCAGATTTTTGCAACTTTGCTTCTCAAAACGATATCGAGTTTTCCGAACTTATCAATCCTCCGTTGTTGCCTATCAAAAACAAAACACTCGTCCGGCGCGCTCCCGACCAGTGTGTTATAGATACACTTGACCGCTTTTTCTTTACAAGGGATGACATTCCTACCGATATGAAATGTGCCTATCTATTGCTGCGCTTAATTCTTAGTCGGATCTCTGAAATTTTAAATATGCCTATTGACTGTATTTCATATCCAGAAGAGGGGCTGTTTTCTGTTCTCATTCCAACTAAGAAAGAAACTCCTTTACACCGGCCTTTCATTTCCAAATACTCCCGCAATCTATCGGGAGAATATACAGCCGTTCTTTATTTAGCAATCCAAAAGCAACGCGAATATGCGATTATGCATCAAGGCGATATTCCCGAAGAATGCTCAAACTATCTTTTCGTATCCTCACAATCCCCCACCAAACTGCTGAGTAACGCGGATTTTAATACGTATCTGCAAAAGGTCTGCGAAGATAACAAAATCATGAACTCTAACGGTGAAATTGCTCATGTAACTTCCCACCACCTTCGACACATCGGTGTGACGGAACGTCTTCAAAGTGCAATTATTTCCCCGGAACGAGCCCAAAAAGAAGCTAATCATTTATCCATGTCGACCACTATGGGATACGGCTATTCGAGCGTGCATGACGAAAACCAGCACACTTCGAATATTGTGCAAGACGTATTTCAAGGGGTATTTTCCGAATTGCCAGCATCCACCTCATGCACTTTGCCACCCAAAAAATATGCCTCATTACAAAACAATCCATTTACCAGATTGCTGCCCGGTCTTGGCCTCTGCTCAAACGCAGCTTGCATTCCACGTTTTGAAATCTGTTTGCAGTGTGAACATTTCACCCCAGACAGATGCTACAATGAATACTTTCTGGAATGTTCCGCTATAGTCCAAAAGCGTTTGGAGATGCTCTACAAAAATCCAAGCAAGAACGCAGCAGCCATAAAGCTCAATGAGAAATATCTCCAATTGTATAACGGTTTTATAGAAAGGGTGAAAATGAAAGATGAATCGGCATAAAGAAAAAAAGGCAAATAACGGAATTACCTTGGCACAAGAAAAACAGCGCGAAAGCACACTGCGCTTGATAGAACAAACTATTCTTGAGATGCAGAAGAAGCGTCTTCCGATGTCTAAGCAGTCCTTGGCAGATGAGGCTGGTTTATCAAGACAAGCACTCTACGCTCCTTATATCCGAGATTATTTGGATTCCCACCCCGCTTTCAGTTCCAATTCCACTGCCCCTGATAATCGTCCACCAACTATAGCGTACCTTCAAATTGAAAATGAAAAGCAAAAGCAAAAACTTTTAAGTCTTCAAGAGGAGCTGCGCAAAACAAAAAAACTTTTGCAAATGTCAAAGCAATCATATGCAGAGCTCAACCGTGAATATCAGAAATTGTTGGGGCGATATCAAACTGATGTTGGTCGAAAATTTATTCAATTTTAATGAATATTATTCTTCGCCTAAAAAAAATGTAGCCAAACAGTGCAAAGCGCAATGTGTAAAGTCTTATGAGTTCCGAAAAAACCGCGTTACAGCAGCATTTCTAAAGACTTGACACAGTGACTTGACACCAATTCTGGCTACATTTCTATGGTGGAGCTGACGGGAATCGAACCCGTGTCCGGAAAAAGGTCCACGTTAGTATCTACGGGCGTAGTTTGCCTACGGGATTCCCCCGGCGTCAGGCGGACAAACGCGCCGGCGCGTCGGTAGCTTCATGCGTTCATGGCCGCCCGCAAAGCTTAAGGCGGCTCACGTTCAGCGCTTAGTCGATGCCCTGGCCCCGCGCAGCGCTATCGCGGGCAGGACAGCTGCCTAAAATTAGGCAGCGACAGCTAATTTGTTGTTGTTAGCTATTTTTTTGGAGGCGTTTCTCGTGTGTCCCCCGAACACGGCCCGCTGCTCCCGCTTCGCTCTCCCCGTCGAAACCTTTACAGCCCCATATCAAACGCGCACAGAGGCGCGTTTTATGCGTTGTGACTCTTCATCGCGCGGTCGATGTCGCGCTTGGCGTCGCGCTCAGCGATGCTGGCGCGTTTGTCGTACGTCTTTTTACCCTTGCAGACGCCGAGTTCCAGCTTGACCTTACCGCGCTTGAAATACAATTGCAGCGGGATGAGCGTGTAGCCCTGCAATTTCTGCTCCTGCTGCAGATGGCGGATCTCGCGGCGGTGCACCAGCAGCTTGCGGCGGCGCACCGGGTCGCGGTTGAAGATGTTCCCCTTCTCGTACGGGCTGATGTGCATCCCAAGAACGTACAGCTCGCCGCCGTCGACCTCGACCCACGCGTCCTTCAGATTTACCTCGCCGGCGCGCAGGCTCTTGACCTCCGTGCCGACGAGCGCGATGCCCGCCTCGAGCGATTCCATGACGAAATAATCGTGGCGCGCCTTGCGGTTGACCGCGATCGTCTTGATGCTCTCTGTCTGCGCCATGCGCGCCGCCTCCCCTCACAGAATCTGGTGGAAGATTATAGGATACCTTATGCGCGGCGATTTGTCAAGGACTTTTTCACAGCTCGCCGCGATTCGCCAGAGAGCGCCCCAATGTGACCTCGTCCGCGTATTCCAGATGGCCGCCGACGGGCAGACCGTACGCGAGACGCGTGGCGCGGATGCCGAGCGGCTTGATGAGCTTTGCCACGTACATCGCGGTCGCCTCGCCCTCGACGGTGGGGTTCGTGGCCATGATGACCTCCTTCACCTCGCCGTCCGAGAGGCGCTGCAGCAGCTCGCGCACGGTGAGCTGGTCGGCGCCGATGCCCTCCATCGGCGAGATGAGGCCGTGCAGCACGTGGTACAGACCCTTGTATTCGCGCGTGCGCTCGAAGGCCGTGACGTCGCGCGGCGACTCGACCACGCAGATGGTGGAGCGGTCGCGCGCGGCGTTCGCGCAGATGGAGCACAGCTCCCCCTCCGTGAAGTTCTGGCAGACCTTGCAGCGGTGGAGCATCGTGTGCGCGTCCTCAATGGCCTTCGCGAAGGCGAACGCCTCCTCGCGCGTCATCGCGAGGACCTGATATGCCAGCCGCGTCGCCCCCTTTCGGCCGATGCCGGGGAGCTTCGCAAACTGCTCGATCAGCCGCTCGAGCGGCTGTGCCTGATATGCCACTTTTCGGACGCCCCTTCTCAGCCCAGACCGGGGATGTTCAGGCCGCCGGTGATCTCCGCCATCGCGGCGTCGGATGCCTCGTCCACCTTGCGGACGGCCTCGTTGACGGCGGCAGCGATGAGGTCCTCGAGCATCTCGGTGTCCTCGGGGTCGATGGCCGCGGGGTCGATCTTCAGCTTCGTGACCTGATGCTTGCCGGACATCGTCAGCGAGATCATCCCGCCGCCGCTCGTGACGTCGTACAGCGTCTCCTCGAGTTCGGCCTGCTTGGCCTTGACGTCCTCCTGCATCTTCTGGGCCTGCGCCATCAGCTGGTTCATGCTCTGCTTGCCATATCCCTGCGGAAGTCTTGCTTTCATAATAGATCGTTCTCCTTTTCGTCTTCAATGATCACGTCAACGCCCTGACCGCGCAGAAGCTCGAGCGATTGCTCGGCGCTGTTTGCGGCGGCGGACTGCGCTTTCGTTTTTTTGTACGGACCGATGCCGCAGCGGCGGCCCGTGACCTCGGTGATGGTCTCCTTGATGAGCTCGGAGGAATAGCGGTTCGTGCGCATATACTCCAGAAAGAGCTCGCTGCCGTCGATCAGCACGCGGCGGCCGTCAAAGTACGCGGCCGACTTCGTGAGGTACGTGTACAGCAGCCGGTCCTTCTCGGCCATACGGCGGCACACCTCGCCCCACGGGGCGAACGGCTGCGGTTCGGCGGCCTGAGGCTTCGGCTCCGCTTTTGGTTCCGGGGCCGCGGCGGGCATCACGGCGTCGGGCGACGCCGGCTGCGGGCGCACAGGCGGCACAGCGGGAGCGGAAGGCGAGGCCGCGCGCGGGAAGACATACTGTGCGGGTGCGGACTGCACGGGCTGGGGCGCCGGCTGTGTCTGCACGGGCTGAGGTGAGACGGCGAACGTGCGCACCGCAGGCTGCGCGTCAGGCGCGGGCGCGGGAGCGCTGCGCTGCGGCGCGGGCTGCGGCGCGGCTGTCTGTTCGGGCTGGCAGAGCGTGAACAGCGCCAGCTCGAGGTCGATGCGTGCGTCGGTCCCCTTCCCCATTTTGTCCAGCGCGTCGCTCAATACGCGGATGGCGCGGATGCACGCGCGCTGCGGCACGCCGGGCGCGGCGGCGAGGTAGCGCTTTTCGTCCTCGGCGCTGACGCCGGGCAAAAGCGCGCCGGTAGGGTCGACGCCCGCGAGAAGCAGGTTGCGGTAGTGCAGAATGAGCTCGTCGCACAGGCGCTTGACGTCGATGGACCGCTCGCGCAGCTGCGCGATGAGCAGCAGCGCCTGCGCGGCGTCGCCGCCCGCGACCGCGTCGCTGATCGAGAAGAGATACCCCTTGTCCGTCACGCCCGCCATCCGGCGGACGACCTCGTCGTCGACGTCGTTCGTGACGCCGGCGCATGTGTCGAGGATGGACAGCGCGTCGCGCATGGCCCCGTCCGCGAGGCGGGAGATGAGCGCGGCGGCCTCGTCCGTCAGGGCGATGCCCTCCTGCTGCGCCACGAAGGCGATGCGCGCCTGGATGTCCTGCGGCTTGATGCGCATGAAGTCGTAGTGCTGGCAGCGCGAGAGGATCGTGGCGGGCACCTTGTGGATCTCTGTCGTCGCGAGGATGAAGATGACGTGCGACGGCGGCTCCTCCATGATCTTCAGCAGCGCGTTGAACGCCGACGTGGACAGCATGTGCACCTCGTCGATGATATACACCTTGTACCGGGCGCTGCTGGGGGTGTAGGCCGTCTCGTCGCGCAGGTCGCGGATGTTGTCGACGCTGTTGTTGGAGGCGGCGTCGATCTCGACGACGTCAAGGATGCCGCCGCTCTCGATGCCGCGGCACGTCTCGCACTCGCAGCAGGGGTCGCCGTTTTCGGGACGCTCGCAGTTGACGGCGCGCGCAAAGATCTTCGCGCACGTGGTCTTGCCCGTTCCGCGCGTGCCGGTGAAAAGATAGGCGTGGCCGATCTTGTCATGGACGATCTGGCTGCGCAGCGCGGTGGTGATGTTCTCCTGCCCGACGACGTCGCCGAAGCGGGCGGGACGCCATTTTCTGTAAAGCGCGCGATACAAGCCGAAAACACCTCCGGTTCCGTTTTTGGATAAAAAAACGGGACAGGCCGCGGCGTCAAAAACGCCCGCTGCGATGCCGGGCATACGAAGGACAGACGGTCTGCGGCGCACAGGGAACACCACTTAATGCTGCTCGGTTCCCCGCCTGACATGGTTCATGGGGCCCCGTCGCGCAGGGCCCGCCCTTCGTATGCCGGGCAGCGCACCCTCTGGCTCTGTCCGGTTTCCGAATGCTATTATAATATAAATCCGCCGGTTTTGCAACCATCAAAATCGCCGGAAGCCGCGGAAGGCAACGGCGCGCCTCCCGCGGCTGTTCTCTCACAGGGCGAGCCGGCGCAAAAGCGCGAGGTCCTGCGCGGCGCGGGCGGGGACGGCCTCCTCGCGCAGAATGGGCGGCTGCGCGCCCGTCTGCCGCAGCAGGCGGAACACGGCGGGATAGTCGACTTCCGATTCCTCGAGCGGGCACGAGACCGGCCGGCCGCCCTCGATGCGCGCGCCCTTGATGTGCACGGCGGCGATGCGGTCGCCGAACGATTCGAAGGCGCGCTCCCAGAGCGATTGCTGGCGCGGGGCGTCCTCCGGCGAATACAAATTGGCGGGGTCAAAGATAACGCGCAGCGCGGGGCTGGCCAGATCGTCCAGCACGCGGCGCGTCAGCTCCGGCGTCGCCATGGCGTGGTAAAACACCGGTTCCACCGCGACCGTCACACCCAGATCCTCCGCGTCGGGCAGGATCTCGGCGAGCGAGCGCTCCAGACACTGCATGGCCTGGGCGCGCGTCACGCCCGGCTGTTTCACCATCTGCGTCGTCTCGCTGCCGACGCAGCCCGCGCCGAGCGCTTTGGCGTGCGGCAGCTGGGCGCGGAAATTGCGCACGGCCTCGGCGCGCTGCGCCTCATCCGCCATGCTCAGTTCCACGTACGCGCCGAGCACCGCGACGGACAATCCGTTTTTCTCCAGCGCGCGGCGCGCTTCTTCCACGCGCTGGGGCGTGACGTCCGCCCAGCCCGCAACGCCCTCCATACACTTTGTAAACGCCAGCTGCACCGTCTGCCAGCCGTCGGCGGCAATGGCGGAAAACAGCGGTCCCGGCGCGGCACGGCCGTAGTCGTGCGCGCGCGTTCCGATCAGATTCATCTCAAGTCCTCCTCATGCACGCTTTGGTGCGGATGATCTTTTTTCGGCCCTCCGGCGCCGCGGACGGCGCGGAGCTCGCCGGCGATGCGGCCTCCGCGCAGCGCGACGCCGCGGACGAGGCGAAACGCCCAGTAAAACGGGATGCCCCACGGGTGCTTACGGCAGAAGGGGCTGAACTGGTCGTAGAATTTCCGGTCGGGGAACACGCGGCGAAGCACATATTTCACCTTCGCGCCGCGCGTGATCTGTCCGCCGTCCGTCAGCTTTTCCAGCTTCCTTGTCACCGACGTTTCCATTCTCCCGTACGTACCGGACGACCACAGGAACGAGAGCAGCTCCGCCTCCCCGCGCGTCAGCTCCGCTTCAAACACGGCCTCGGGCTGCGCCAGCAGCTTTTGGGCGAGCGCGCGGCAGCCCCGTTCAAACTCCGCCGCGCCGAGCAACTCGAGCGCCCGCTCCACGTGCGCGAAGTCGAGCGCGTCCCCGCGCTTTGCAAGGTAGACGTACGTGTCCGTCAGCGCGCGAAGGCCCGTCCCGCCGCCGGAGAAGTGCTTAAACGCGTGAGCCGTCATGTAGATGTAGAACTCGTCGTCGCTCAGACGCCGGCCGAATTGGCTGACGCCGTCGGGCAGGAGCAGGCGCTCTGCGTCCCGATAGTACGCGTGCAGCGCCGGGTCGTGCTCCTCGCCGAACAGGCGGGTGTGCATCTCGAAATTGTAGACGGGCGGCTTCTGGTAGACGTCGTGGCTGCCGACCTCGAGCGATTTGGCCTGATAGCCGCGCGCCTTCATCATCGCGAAGACGTCCTGCCGCCGCGACGCGTCGAACAAAATGTCGTTGTCGGACATCTGGCGCATCCCGAGGCGGGGGTACAGCTGCTTTGTCACGCTTCCCTTCAGCGGCAGATATCACACGCCAAGGCGCTCAAGTTTCGCGAGCACCGCGGCGCGCTCGGCATCGAGCAGCAGGACCTTCCGCACCGCCTTGTCTCGCGCGGTGCGAAAGCGCGCGGCGAGCTCCGCGTCCATCCGCGGTTCGGACAGAAATCCGCCGCTCTCGAGCGCCATGCCCACGATGGCCTCCATCATATGATATTTCGCCGCGGCGAAAAGCGCCGCGAAGTCCGCCCCTCCAGCCGTCCGGCGCGCGGCGCTTCGCCGTGCAGCGCGCAGGCGGTGAGGTAGAGCATGTGGCGCAGCTCCATCAGTGTCCCTCTCCTTCCGTGATCTCGGCGCCGCGCTCCGACAGCGCGACGCGGCGGTCGCAGACGGCGAGCGCCGCCGGGCGGTGCGTCACCGCGAGGACCGTCCTGTCCGTCATCGAGCGCAGGTTGCCGAGCAGGCGGCGCTCCGTCGCCTCGTCGAGCGCGCTGGTGCACTCGTCGAGCATCAAAACGGGACTGCCCGCGAACAGGGCGCGCGCGATGGAGAGCCGCTGCATCTGCCCCTCTGAGAGGCCCGCGCCGCGCTCGCCGAGCGCCGCGTCGAGGCCGCCGGTCAGTTCGCGCACGAACTCGGACGCGCACGCGACGTCCAGCGCGCGCCAGAGGGCTTCGTCGTCCCGCGCGCGCGCCGGGTCGGCGTACGCGACGATCTCACGCACCGTGCCGCTCATCAGATGGCTTCCCTGCGGAACGTAGCCGAACAGGCGGATGCAGCGCGCGTCGAGCGGCAGCGCGCCGCCGTCCCGGCAGACGATCCGGCGCTCGCCCGCGTCCGGCGGACACAGGCCCATCAGCAGCTTGAGCACAGTGCTCTTGCCGCTGCCGGACGGGCCGGTGAACGCGACGTACTCGCCCTTGCGGACCGTCAGCGTGAAGTCTTTCAGCACGACGGGCATCTCCCGCGCGCCGTCCTCCCGCACGGGCGGCTGATATGTGAAGCTGACGCCGCGCAGTTCCAGCGCGGAAAGGCGCGTCTCGTAGAGGCGGCGGACCTCATCCGCGCTCAGCGCGGCGCGGTATTCCCGCGGCGTGACGCCGACGGCGCGCCGGAATACCTTCGTGAAATAGCCGGGATCGTCGAATCCGGCGGCGGCCGCCGCATCGATCACACGCGCGCCGCCGCGCAGCAGCTCGCACGCGCGCGCGACGCGCACAGCTTGCAGATAGCTCTGGAATGTCTCGCCCGTCTCCCGGTGAAAGACGCGGCTGAAGTAGGCGGGCGTGAGGCGCGCCATCCGCGCCATCTGTTCCAGCGTGATCTTCTCGTCGCAGTGATCCTCGATATACCGCAAACAGCGGACGGTATCGCACGGGCCCGCCGCGCTCTCGCGCGCGGCCGCGGCAAAGGCGTCGAGCGCGCCGCGCAGGCAGGCGAACAATTCGTCCGAGCCGCGCGCCTGTCCGGCGCTCATACGCGTCTCATGGGCAAGGCGAAGACACTCGCCGGGGTCGGCGCCCGCCCGTACCGCCGCGCGGCTCGTCAGCGCGATCAGCTCGGTGGCGCGCGTGCGCAGTTCGCCGTCGTCCGCGGCGCACCGGAGAAACCCTGCCAGCAGCGTGTCGAGCCGCGCTTGCCATGCCTCGCCCCGTTCGACCGCCGCGAGGAACGCGCGCTCCTTTTCCAGCGGATAGAGCGCGCGGCGCGGCGCGGCTTCTCTCTGAGTGCCCATTCTCACAGCCTCCTGAAAATTTTTGATCCTGTGCAAAATATTACCAGAAATCACAAGATCGTACAAGCCGATTTTCCGCCGATATGGTACGCTGTTGTGCGGAACTGCGGCGCGGCCGGTTCGGGCTGCCGCTTCTGGACATCTCAATTTCGAATACCAACGCGCAGATACGGGGAAGCGGGTGTGAATCCCGCGCGGTCTCGCCACCGTGATGGACGCATGTCCTCAGTCGGGTCGCCGGGCGCGTTGACGACACGATTTACGATGTATGGATCGTGCTTTGTTTGCGCAACCTGTTTTTGCAGCAAAGGAGCCGCGACCCGTCTGTCCGCGGCTCCTCATCTTTTTTTCGGGAGGAACACTCTTATGACACAGAAGAAAAAAGCACTTGCCCTCGTGGGCGTCGCCATCGTCGTTGTGGCGGTCATGATCGCCGCGTGGGTCAACTTCGGGCCCGCCGCCACGGCCGGGGAGAAGGATCTGGGCCTGACCATCGTGTACGCGGACGGCACTTCGGACGAGATGGCGTTCACCACGGACGCGGAGTTCCTGCGCCAGGCTCTGGAGGAGCAGGATCTGATCGAGGGCGAGGAATCCGAGTACGGCCTGTTCGTCAAGACGGTCAACGGCGTGACGGCGGACGACGCGAATCAGGAGTGGTGGTGCTTCACGAAGGACGGCGAGATGCTGATGACCGGCGTGGACTCCACGCCCATCGCGGACGGCGAGCACTACGAGATCACGCTGGCGGTCGGCTACTGAGATGGAAAAAACGCGCCGGATCGCGCTGGCAGCGCTGATGGCGGCCATCCTGACGGTGTCAAAATTCGCGCTGGACGGCCTGCCGAACGTGGAACTTGTCAGTCTGCTGATCATTTTATACACATTGGAATTTCCAAAGCTTGTTCTCCCGTCCGTATATGGATATCTTGTGATCTACGGTCTGATGAACGGGTTCGGCATCTGGTGGTTCCCGCAGCTGTACATCTGGCCCGTGCTGGCCGGTCTGGCGCGGGCGATGCGGGCGATGCGCCCGGCGTGGATGTGGGCCGTGCTGAGCGGGCTGTTCGGGCTTTCGTACGGGGCGCTGTACGCCGTGTCGTACGCGCTGATGAACGGACCGCCGGCGGGCTTCGCGTGGTGGGTGACGGGCATCCCGTTTGACCTTGCCCACGGCGCGGGAAATTTCGTCGTGGCGCTCGTGCTGTTTCGTCCGCTTCGGGCGGGGCTGCGCCGCGCCCGGGAAGGTGTGTTCGGCGCGCAGACGCGCGATTGACGTCAAAACGTATAAAGGGCTTTGCCTTGCGGCAAAGCCCTTTTCTGTTTGCACTCTTTTCTCCGGGCCGCGTTTGCGGTACAATCAGGACAGAGACACAGCCCGCCGGACGGTGAGGCTGAGACAGGCGGTGAGACGCATGATCCCCTTGCAGGAATATCCCCGTCCCGCGATGCGGCGGGACAGCTATGTGAATCTGAACGGGCCGTGGCAGTACGCTTTCACACAGACGGAGGCGATGCCGGCGCGCTGGGACGGCGAGATCCTCGTGCCCTACTCGCCCGAGTGCGCGGCGTCCGGCGTGGGGCGCACACTGAAGCCGGAGGAATGGCTGCACTACCGGCGCACGTTCCGCGCGCCGCCCGGCGCGGGCGGGCGCGTGCTGCTGCACTTCGGCGCGGTGGACAGCGAGTGCGACGTGAGAGTCAACGGCCGGGAGGTGGGCAGAAACATCGGCGGATACTGGCCGTTCGCGCTTGAGATCACCGGCGCGCTGACGGACGGCGAGAATGAACTGCACGTGGCTGTGCGCGACCCGTCGGACAGAGGCACGCAGGCGCGCGGCAAACAGACGCTGCGTCCCGGCGGCATGTTCTATCCGGCGCAGAGCGGCATCTGGCAGACGGTGTGGCTCGAGCGCGTGCCGGACGCGTACATCCGCGAGCTGCATGTGACGCCCGACCCCGGCCTGCGCGCGGTGCGCGTGGAGGCGGAGCTGTCCGCGCCGGGCGGCAGGATGACCGCACGCGCGTTTGCGGACGGCGCGTGCGTGGCCGAGGCGCACGGCACGGGCGCGCTGTCGCTGCGCATCCCGAACGGGGACGTGCGGCTGTGGAGCCCGGACGCGCCGTTTCTGTACGATCTGACGGTCGAGACGGACGGCGGCGACCGCGTGCAGGGCTATTGCGCGCTGCGGGAATGGAGCTGTCAGAAGGACGCGCGCGGCGTGCTGCGCTTTTGCCTGAACGGCGAGCCGGTGTTTCTGAACGGCCTGCTCGATCAGGGCTACTGGCCGGACGGGTTGTACACGCCGCCGTCGGACGAGGCCGTCGTGCGCGAGCTAGAGACGGTGAAGCGGCTCGGGTTCAATCTGCTGCGCAAGCACGCGAAGATCGAGCCGCAGCGGTGGTACTATCACTGCGACCGCCTCGGCATCGTCGTGTGGCAGGACTTCGTCAACGGCGGCGCGCCGTACAAGCTGTGGTTCGTGACATACCTCGCGAACATTTTCCAGCCGCTTCTGCGCCGCTTCCCCGACCGGGGCATTTCCCATGCGCTCTTATCGCGTCCGGCGCCGCATTGCCGCTCAGAGTATCTGCGCGAGGCGCGCGCGACGCTCGCCGCGCTGCGCGCGCACCCCTGCATCGCGTGCTGGGTGCCGTTCAACGAGGGCTGGGGACAATTTGATTCCCGGAATGTTGCCAAGCTGGTGCGCGACATCGACGCCTCCCGGCTGATCGACGCGGCGAGCGGCTGGTTCGATCAGGGAGCGGGCGACATCGACTCCATCCACAATTACTTCTATCCGCTGCGCGTCCGCCCCGGCCGCCGCGCCGTGGCGCTGAGCGAGTACGGCGGCATCGCGTGGCCCGCGCCCGGCCGGTGCAAAACGGACAGGGTCTACGGCTACGGCACCGCGAAATCGCGCGAGGAGCTGACGCGGCGGTACCGGAAATTACAAATGGAGACGGTGCTGCCGCAGATCGCGCGAGGGCTGTCGGCGATCGTGTACACGCAGCTGACGGACGTGGAGGATGAGGTCAACGGCATCCTGACGTACGGCCGCGAGGAGCTCAAGCCGGATGAAAACGTTGTGCGCGAGACAAACGCCGCGCTGGCCGCAGAGTTTGCGCGCTGCGTCCGGCGCGGCTGATAAGATGAAAGCAGGCTCCCGGTCCGCGAGATGCGCGGGCCGGGAGCCTTTTGATGCAATCGGGGAAACCGCCGTCAGCAGGTCGCGCCGCCGACGACCGTCTTGTTCATGACGGCCTCTTTGTCCAGCTTGCCGTTCAGCAGCTTGTCCTCGACGACGTCGAAGCCGAGGCGGGCAATGGTGTCGGCGAAGCGCTCGCCGGAGATGCCCTCGTCGCGGAACAGCAGGATGGCCTTCTCGACCATCTCGATCACTTCTTCCTCGCTGGTGAAGATCTTCGAGAGCGCGCGGCCTTCGGCGACGCGCTTGCCCCAGCGTCCGCCGATGTAGATCTTGTAGCCGGGGATGCTGTCCTCCACCGCGCCGAACGGGCACTTCGTCACGCAGCGGCCGCAGTAGTTGCACGCGTCGGTGTCGATGACGAGCTTGACGTCCTTCATCGAGGCGGCGTGGATCGGGCACGCCTTCTCGATCTGGCACACGCGGCAGCCGCGGCACTTCGAGAGGTCAGACATCGGCACGCGCTGGCCGATGACGCCGAGGTCGGCCACCAGCTTCGTGATGAAGGCAGACGCGCCGGGATAGTAGTGCGCCTTGTCGTCCGTCACGCAGACGACAGAGACGGCGTCAAAGCCCTCGGCGCGCGCCTGCGTCTCCGTGAGGCCGGTGCGGCCCGCGTTGAGCTGCGGCAGCAGCTTCACGACGCCGGTGCCGAGGCATCCGCCGTACACGGCGTTTTCGCCGCTGAGGTGCTTGGCCAGCACGCGCGCGGCGATGTTCGCGGTGGAACCCATCGCCGACCACTGCTGCTTGCCCGTCTGCATGTTCCGCACCAGCGCGCAGTCGCCCGCGGCGTATACGTCCGGAACATTCGTCGCCATCGTGCTGTTGGCGACGATCGCGCCCTTCACCATCTCGAGGCCGGAATCCGCGAGGAACGCGGTGGCCGGGCGGACGCCGATGGCCAGCACGACGACGTCCGCCGTCACGGCGCCGCCGTCCGTCTCGATGCCCTGCGCGCGCTCCGTGCCGCGCACGGCCGTCAGGCGGCAGTTCGTCATGGTGCGCACGCCCGCGTCCTTCAGGCGGCGGCGCGCAAACGACGCCATCTCCGGGTCGAACGCGTTCGGCATGATCTGCGGCGCGGCGTCGACCACCGTGACCGTCAGGCCCTGTGCCGCCAGATTCTCGGCGGCCTCGAGGCCGATGAAGCCCGCGCCGACGACAGCGGCGCTGCGGCATTTGTTCTCCTTGACATAGGCCAGAAGGCCCGTGGCGTCGTCGGGCGTGCGCAGGCAAAACACGCCGGGAAGCTCCTTGCCCGGCACGTCCGGCACAATGGGCTGCGCGCCCGTGGCGAGGATGAGCTTGTCATAGGTCTCGGTCACCGTCTCGCCGCCTTTGACCGCCGTGACCGACTTTGCCGCGAAATCGACGGACGTGACCTCGCAGCCCGTGACGACTTCCGCGCCCGTCAGGCCGGCATATTTCTCCGGCGTGTTGACGATCAGTTCCTCGCGCGTGCCGATCAGCCCGCCGACGTAATACGGCAGGCCGCAGCCCGCGTAAGAGATGTCGGCGCTCTTCGTCAGGACTTTGACCTGCGCGCCCCGGTCCTCGCGCTTGAGTTTCGCGGTCGCTTTTGTTCCGGCTGCCACGCCGCCGATGACCAAAATTTCATGCTCACTACTCCTCGCTTTTAACATTCAAAGCCGGGCGCGTCCTCACGCTGAGAAAAACGCCAGACATTGGTTCTCTTCGTCGATGGAATAGCTCAGGTCAAACATCTGCGCGAACTGCTCCACCGGGATGCCGACACAGTACGCCGCGTTGACGGTGCTGTCGTCATCATATGTAATGTAGTCGACCGCAAGCGGCACGCCGTCGCGCGTCACGGTCAGGCCCTGTACCCCGTCGTCATACTGCGCCTCCATCGTCCAGGTGACGCCGCCGATCGTCCAGTCGGAGGAAAAGCCCTTCCCGGACACGTGGTACTCGCCGCCGAGCGCGGCGACGTACTCCAGGATGACGAGCGGGTAGCTCTGCGAGTCGGACACAAAGCCGATGTCGCTGATCAGCATGTAGCTCCCCCGGTCGCGGTTGTACCAGCTGAAGCGGTAGTCGTCCGTCGTGAGGCCGTACGACGCGTAGGGGTTCTCCGCCGTGTCGTACGTCATCTCGCGGCCGTTGAGCGTGATCGTCGTCAGCCGGCTGACGTGCGTGCGGCTCAGCAGGTCGTCGGGGATGTCGCCGGGGTCGGGCATCCTGCCGTCCACATACGCCTGCGCGTACGCGGCGGCGATGGCGTCGTACAGCGCCTGTTCGGTCTGCAGGCCGTCGATCGGCAGACCGCACAGGCGCACGCCGCCCTCCCGGCTGTCCCGCGACGCCTCGTCCGGATACCAGTAGACGGCCAGCGTGCCGTACGGGTGGTCGCGCAGGAAGTCCTCGTCGTTCCACGCGAGCTCCTGTGCATAGACGTCGTTCGCCTGCGCGACGCAGCGCGCGAGCGCGCCGATGCCGTCGTACGACAAAAGCGCGGCCTCCGAGCCGGACGGCTTCACGCCGGCGAGCAAGTCCGTGATGTTCTCGCTGTACAGCGCGCGGACGGCCTCGGCGTAGTTCACCGAGACGGTGGGCGTGTAGAAATTCGTCGCGGACGCGTCGATGTACACCTGCTGCAGATAGCTGTCCGCCGTGAACGTCAGGCCGCGCGGCGTGACGAACGTGTACACGAACCACTCCGGCCTCTCGCCCGTCTGCTCCACGCCCACAAGCTCATATTCCTCCGTGCACACGGCGTCCACACGCCTGAGCACCTCTTTTTTGTCCGGCGCCTTGCCGTCGATGCCGGTGCACGCACAGAGCAGCAGGCATATCAGCGCCGCCGCCAGACAGAACGCCGCCCGTTTCATCGCCGCACCACCTCGCGCTTTTGTCTATTGAAGTACAGAAACATTATATCACACGCGCTGCGCGCGCGTCCATAAATAAATCACGGTTCTTGACACAGATCGTCCGGTTCGAGTATAATGATAAAAAGAAATTCTTTTTGATAATAATTATCATATTTGGGAGGTCGCGATGAACTGGGCTGTGATTTGGGGCTTGCTGATCCCGTTTGCAGGGACGGCGCTGGGCTCGGCGTGTGTATTCTTTATGCGGCGGACGCTGCGCGACGGCGTGCAGCGCGGCCTGACGGGTTTTGCCGCCGGCGTGATGGTGGCGGCGTCCGTCTGGAGCCTGCTGATCCCCGCGATGGAGCAGGCCGCGGACATGGGGACGTGGGCGTTCGCGCCTGCCGCGGCGGGCTTCTGGCTGGGCGTTCTGTTTCTGCTGGCGCTGGACCACATCATTCCGCATCTGCATCTCAACTGCGACAAGGCCGAGGGCCCGTGCAGCCGATTGCAGCGCTCGACGATGATGGTGCTGGCCGTGACGCTGCACAACATCCCGGAGGGCATGGCCGTGGGCGTGGTGTACGCGGGACTGCTGACGAACAGCGCGCACATCACGGTGACGGGCGCGCTGGCGCTGTCGCTCGGCATCGCGGTGCAGAATTTCCCGGAGGGCGCCATCATTTCGATGCCGCTGCGCGCGGAGGGGATGAGTAAGCGTCGGGCGTTCGCCGGCGGGATGCTCTCCGGCATCGTGGAGCCTCTCGGCGCTGCGCTGACCATCCTTGCCGCGGGCATCGTCGTGCCCGCGCTGCCGTATCTGCTCGGCTTCGCGGCGGGCGCGATGCTCTACGTCGTGGTCGAGGAGCTGATTCCGGAGATGTCGCAGGGCGAACACTCGAACATCGGCGTGCTTGCTTTCTCCGCAGGATTTACATTCATGATGATGCTTGACGTCGCGCTCGGCTGAGCGCGGCGTGCAATAAATATCCCCCGGCGAAGCCGGGGGTTTTTCACAGACGGGTAAAACCCTGGAATACTAGCGCACGCGTCACGTCGCGTTGGTGCGGTCTGCCAGCCGCGAAAGATTGTTACTTGCCGCCCGTAAACGGGCTCTTTAGAAGTTTCCCATCGTCATCTGTTCGCCCGCCCGATCTTCTT
>CALXIU010000180.1 GCA_944388415.1 uncultured Ruthenibacterium sp.
ATCTCAGTGCGCGCCCGATTATCAACGCCTGTCGCAGGCGCAGCGCGAGCGCGCGGCGCGTGAGGCGGCGCAGAAAAAGGAGTCCTGACGAGTGATCCATTCCGTAGCGCTCGGCGCCGACCACGGCGGGTACGAGCTGAAAGAGGCTGTCAAGAAACATCTGGAAGAGCGCGGCGTCGCCGTGACCGATTTCGGCACACACAGCGCCGCGAGCGTCGACTACCCCGACATGGCCGTGCCGCCCTGCGAGGCGGTGCTGCGCGGCGAGGCCGAGGCGGCGCTTTTGTTCTGCGGCACCGGCGTCGGCATCAGCATGGCGGCGAACAAGATCCGCGGCATCCGCGCGTGCTGCTGCTCGGACGTGTTCAGCGCCCGTTACACGCGCCTGCACAACGACGCAAACGCCCTGTGCATGGGCGGCCGCGTCGTCGGGCCCGGCCTCGCGTGCGAGCTGGTGGACGCGTTTCTCGACGCTGAATTTGAAGGCGGACGCCATGCCGCGCGCGTGGCGAAGCTGACTGAGATCGAAGAAAAATATTGATAGGACAAAGGAGCGATTCAACATGGGCAAGACTGTTATCATGGACCATCCCCTCGTGCAGCACAAGGTGAGCCTGCTGCGCAACAAGAACACCGGCACCAAGGAGTTCAAGGAGCTCGTCAGCGAGCTGGCGACGCTGCTGTGCTACGAGGCCACGCGCGACCTTCCCACCGAAGAGGTGGAGATTGAGACGCCGATCGCTGTCGCCAAAACGCACATCCTGTCCGGCCGCAAGCTGGCGCTCGTGCCCATCCTGCGCGCGGGCCTCGGCATGGTGGACGGCATGCTCGTGCTGCTGCCCGCGGCGAAGGTGGGCCACATCGGCATGTACCGCAACGAGGAGACGCTGGAGCCTGTCGAGTACTACTGCAAGCTGCCGCAGGACATCGCGGAGCGCGAGGTCATCGTGCTGGATCCGATGCTGGCGACGGGCGGCAGCGCCATCGACGCGGTGACGCAGATCAAAAAGCGCGGCGTGAAGTCGATCAAGTTCATCGGCATCATCGGCGCTCCGGAGGGTCTGGCGAAGCTGCAGGAGGCGCATCCGGATGTGGATATCTATCTTGCCGCGCTGGACGAGAAACTGAACGAGAACGGCTATATCGTGCCGGGTCTGGGCGACGCCGGCGACCGCATCTTCGGCACAAAGTAAATCCAAGGAGCTGAATCCCCCGTATGGAAAAAAGAGATCTGCGCAGGAAAGTCACCGCCACGGTGCTGACGACCATTGTGCTGTGCGCGGCGCTGGGCGCCGCCGTGTGGCTGCTGCTGACGAGCGACGTCTTCACCGGCACGGTGAAATGGCTGATGCTGGGCTGCTGCGCGCTGCTTGCAATTGCCATCGTCGGCTTTTTGCACAGCAAGGTGGCGGAGATCCGGACGCTCCGCCTGTGCGTGCGCGACACTGCGCCCGTGCGCACCGGCAATCCCGACGCGCACGTGGAACCGAGACACAAACCCGAAAAATCCGCGAGCACCCGGCGCGAGAAGCGCCGCGCGCAGCCGGCCGCAGAGCCGGCGCCCGCCACGGCGGCGGAACCGGCTCCCGAGGCCGTGCAGCCTGAACCCGTCGCCCCCGCGCCGCAGCCGGAACAGAAAGCCGAGGAGGCGCCCGCCGTGGAGACTGCCGCTCCGGTGGCCGAAGCGCCCGCGCAGCCCGTGCAGAAGCTGAACGTCTCCACGATCGTGTGGCCGTCGACGCTGAAGCTGACGCCGCGTGAGCAGATCGCCGCTGAACGCGAAGCTCGCCGCAAGGCGATGGAAGAGCAGCAGCGCCGCGAGGCAGAGCTGGCCGCGCAGCGCCGCGCCGAGGCGGAGGCACAGCGGCTGGCCGAGGAGCAGGCGGCGGCCGAGGCCGCGCTGGCCGCACAGGCCGAACCCGCTCCCGCCGCAGAGCCGCAGCCCGAACCCTTTGTCGAGCCGCTGCCTGAGCCCTTTGTCGAGCCGCAGCCGGCCGTGGAGCCGGTGCCCGCGCCGCAGACTGCTCCCGTCGAGCCCGAACCTGTCTACGCGCCCGAGACGCCGGCGCAGGAGAGCGCCGCCGAGACGATGCTGCGTGAGACTGAGGAGGCCGAGCGCGCGCTGCAGGCCGTCGAGGACGCCGAGCGCGCCCTGCGCGAGGCCGAAGAAGCCGAGCGCCGCCAGCGTGAAGAAGCCGAGGCCGTCCGCATGGAGGCTGAGCGCGCGAACGCCGAGGCCCTGGAAGCCGCCCGCCGCCGCGAGGAGGCGCAGGCGTCCGCCAGCAGAGCCGCGAGCGAAGCCGCCCGCGCCACAGAGCGCCGCGAGCAGGCCCGCGCCGCCGCACGCCGCGCCGCGGAGGCCGCTGAGCGCGCCGCCGCGCGTCTGCGCGCCGCCGCCGAGCGCATCGACAGCGACGAACAGTAATTTCCCGTACATGAAGCCGCCCCGGCGTTCCGTCTGGAACGCCGGGGCGGCTTTTCATCGTTTTCTCTCTATCCGCCAGCCAATATACCCGGCGAGCGCCAGCGCGGCGCTGGCCGTGGTCATGACCTGCATCTGCGCGGCGGGCGCGTTTGGATTGCCATACGCCACATAGAAGCAGAACACCATGCCCAGAACGCCGAGGACCAGCATCACACTGTCCAGATATTTCACTTGCGGTCACCTTTCCCTTCTGTTTTCACCGGCGGCGGAGCCGCTGCAAAATCTCGCGGATCTCGGCGTCCGCAGCGCGCACCTCGTCGTAAAAGCTGCGCGCGGAGATGCGCAGCGCGCCGTGGCCAAGGATGATGAGCTGCTCCGCGCCGTCCGACGTCGCGACGCGGACGCGGTGGCGGCGTCCCAGCTCATACGTCGTCTTTTCGATGTACATGTCGGCCGTCTCGGCCTCCTTCGTGTAGACGACCCAGATGTTGTGGTGGCGCGCGGCCTGCCCGATGCCGCCGCGCACCTTGTACGCGTCGAACACGACGATGACCTCGCACTTGCGGAAGCCCTGATAGTTGCACAGGATGTCGATGAGCGCGGCGCGCGCGCCGTCGATGTTCGTCTTCGCCAGCTCACGCAGCTCGTCCCACGCGAAGATGATGTTGTAGCCGTCGACCAGCAGATAGTCCTGGACGGGATCTTCCTCCTGCGGGGCCGCCGTATCCGCCTCGCGGCGGGGACGGTCGAACGCGCGCGGCTTCTGCGCGCCATACGTGCGCGCAAAGATGGCCTCCAGCTCCTTGTCCTCCTCGCGCGTGCCGTTGTACACCATGCGCGCGGCGCGCACGGGGACGCTCTGCGGTTCAGGTTCGTCCGGCGCGAGGCGGATGCCGCTGTCGACGTGCATCATCGCGCCCGCCTCGTCCCAGCGGACGACACGCCCCGCGCCGTGCGAGCAGAACACAGAGTCGGCCGTGTTCTCCACATCCGCGTCCGCGTCATACCCGGCGGCGGCGATGACCTCTTCGGCGTTGTGGCACGGCTCGTATCCCTTGAGCGTGCACAGAATGCGGCCGCGCCCCTTTGTGTAGGCGGCCACCTCGAGCGGGTAGCCGCGCAGCTCCGACGCGGGGACCGTGCCCGTCAGCACGGCCGCGTCGCCCTGCGTCACGGGCGGGTCGAACGAGCCGCACATGCGGCCGATGTCGCTCATCGCGCGGCCGACGCAGTCGGCTGGCGCCTCGAGGCGGAACGAGTAGACCGGCTCGAGCAGCACGCTCTCGGCGCAGCGGAGGCCCTGCCGTACGGCGCGGCACGCGGCCTCGCGGAAATCGCCGCCCTCGGTGTGCTTGAGGTGCGCGCGGCCCGCTGTCAGCGTGATCTTCACGTCGGTGAGCGGCGCGCCCGTCAGCACGCCGGCATGCTGCTTTTCGGCGAGGCACGACAGGATCAGACGCTGCCAGTTGCGGTCGAGCGAGTCCTCGCTGCAAACGGTGTCGTACACGACGCCGCTGCCGCGCGGCGCGGGTTCGAGCAGCAGGTGCACCTCGGCGTAGTGGCGCAGCGGCTCGAAGTGGCCCGCACCCTCGACGGGCGCGGCGATCGTCTCCTGATAAACGACCGTCCCCTCGCCGAACTGCGCCTCGATGGAAAAGCGTTCCGCGAGCACGCGCGCCAGGACCTCGAGCTGCACCTCGCCCATCAGGCGCACGCGGATCTCCTGCGCGCGCTCGTCCCACGAGACGCTGAGCTGCGGGTCCTCCTCCTCGAGGCGGCGCAGCGCGTCGAGCGCGCGGTGCGCGTCGCAGCCCTCGGGCAGGATGACGCGGTACGCCAGCACAGGCTGCAAAACAGGCGGCAGCGTGCCCGCTTCGAAGCCGAGGCCCTCTCCCGCCCACGTACGCGTCAGCCCCGAGACGACGCACAGCGTCCCGGCCGGGGCCTCGTCGCACAGCGCTGCCTTCGCGCCGGAGTACACATAGATGCGGTCGGCCTTCTCCGACCACGCGCGGCCCCGCGCGTCCTCGCCCGCCATCTGCGTCTTTGCGCGCAGCATGCCGCCCGTGATCTTCATATGCGTCAGCCGCGCGCCCTGCGCGTCGCGCGTGATCTTGTACACCCGCGCGCCGAACTCCTGCGGCCGCACCGGTTCGGGGATGAACCGCGCGAGGCCGTCCATCAGCGCGCGCACGCCGTCGAGACGCAGCGCCGCGCCGAAATAGCACGGGAACACCTTGCGGACGGCGGCGAGCGCGGCCGCGTCCCGGTCGGACACCTCGCCCGTGTCGAGATACGACGCCATCACGTCCTCGTCGAGCACGGCCAGCTCCTCGGCGAGCTGTTCCCGCTCCAGCGAGAAGTCGACGCACGCGCCGAAGCGCGCGGCGCAGTCCGCGAGCACGCGCTGCCGGTCCGCCCCGGCGAGGTCCATCTTGTTGATGAACAGGAACACCGGCACGCCGCTGCGCGTCAGAAGCTTCCACAGCGTCAGCGTGTGGCCCTGCACGCCGTCCGTCGCGCTGACGACCAGCACCGCCGCGTCGAGCACCTGTAACGTGCGCTCGGTCTCGGCCGCGAAGTCGACGTGGCCCGGCGTGTCGACGAGCGTGAACTCGACGCCGCCGTACGAGAAGACGGCCTGCTTGGAGAAGATGGTGATGCCGCGCTCGCGTTCCAGCGCGAAGTTGTCGAGGAACGCGTCGCCGTGGTCGACGCGCCCCGCGCGGCGCAGCGCGCCCGCCTCGTACAGCATCGCCTCCGACAGCGTCGTCTTTCCCGCGTCGACATGGGCAAGGATCCCCACCGTCAGGCGCTTTGTTGTATGTTCCAATGCATTGACCCCGCTTTTCGTCGTTTTGTCATGACTATCGTACCACATTTTGTCGCTTTGCGCAAAGCCTTTGCGCCGGGCGCGTTTTGTGGTATGATAGACACATTGCGCGGGAGGTGACGCATATGCGCGCACAGGATGTGGCCGGGCCGCTGCTTGCGTGGTTCGACGAAAACAAACGCATTTTGCCGTTCCGGCAGGATAAGACGCCGTACCGTGTGTGGGTGAGCGAGATCATGTTACAGCAGACGCGCGTGACGGCGGCGCTGCCGTACTTTGAGCGTTTTGTGGCCGAGCTGCCGGATGTGCGCGCGCTGGCCGCGTGCGAGCCGGAGCGGCTGGCGAAGCTGTGGGAGGGGCTGGGATACTACTCCCGCGCGCGCAATTTGCAGAAAGCGGCGAAGATGATCGTGGACGAGTACGGCGGAGAGCTGCCCGCGGACGCGGCAAAGCTGCGAAAGCTGCCGGGCATCGGCGACTACACGGCCGGGGCGATCGCCTCGCTGGCGTTCGGACTGCCGGAGCCGGCGGTGGACGGCAACGTGCTGCGCGTGTGGAGCCGCCTGACAAACGACGCTTCCGACGTGACGCAGCCGGAGACGAAGCGCCGCATGACGGACGAGGTGCGCGCGGCGCAGCCCGCCGCGCGGCCGGGCGATTTCAACGAGGCGCTGATGGAGCTGGGCGCGCTGGTGTGCGTGCCGAACGGCGCGCCCGTGTGCGGCGCGTGCC
>CALXIU010000181.1 GCA_944388415.1 uncultured Ruthenibacterium sp.
CTGATGGCGTCCGGCACGTTCGGCCGTCCGCTGCTCATCCACGGCACCTATTTGCAGGAATTCCACGCGCTGCCCTCGCCGAAGGACTGGCGCTACAATGAATCGGTCGCGGGCACGATGCGAGCCGTCACCGAGATCGGCAGCCACTGGGTGGACCTCGCGCAGTACCTCGCGGGGCTGCGCGTCGAGGCCGTCTCCGCGAGCTTCGGCCGCTTCTGGCCCGAGCGGTCGCTGCGCGACGGCATCATGTACCCGGCGGGCGAGCCGGGCGAGCCGATGCACGTCGTCTCCGAGGACGCCGCCGCCGTCACGATGCGGTTCGAAAACGGCGCGCTCGGCAACGTGCTGCTGTCGGAGGTGTCGCCGGGGCGCGGCAACCACCTTTCGGTTGAGATCACGTGCGAGCACGGCGCGCTGTGGTGGAACGAGGAGGACAACAACCGCCTCTACACCGCCCGCAAGGGCGAGGGCGTCCACACGGATGTGTTCGCGTTCGGCAACGGCTTCGACGACACGTTCGCGGCGCTGCTCAAAAACTTCTACGCCGCCGTCGCGGCGGGCGGCACGGACTGCCCGTCGTGGCCGACGTTCCGCGAGGGCGCGTACGTGACGGCCGTCTGCCGCGCGATGGGCGAGAGCGCCGCGCGCGGTTCGGCTTGGACGGACGTGAAGGGGGCGGACGCATGACGGCCAAAGAACTGATTGCGTCGCTCGGCCTCGAGCCGCTGCCCGGCGAGGGCGGCATGTCGGCGCAGACGTACCTCAGCCATTTTCAGATCGACGGCAAGGCAGCCGGGACGGCCATCTATTACCTCTTGACAGGCGAGGCGTTCTCGCATCTGCACCGCCTGACGGGCGACGAGATGTATCATTTTTATCTCGGAAGCCCGGTCGAGCTGACGGAGCTGTTGCCCGACGGCACATCGCGCACCACCGTGCTCGGGCAGGACGTCGCGCGCGGACAGCGCGTGCAGCACCTCGTCCCGGCGGGCGTGTGGCAGGGCTCGCGCCTGCTGCCGGGCGGGGACTTTGCGCTGCTGGGCACGACGATGTGGCCGGGCTACACGCCCGAGTGCTACGAGCACGGCGACGCGGGCGTGCTAACTGCGCGGTACCCGCAGGCCGCCGAAGCCATCGCCCGCCTGACGGGCGAGGCGAAATTCGAGTGAAGGAGAATGTTCCATGTATTATGATCTTTCTGTCGGCGGGCTGACGCGCCATCTGCCGATCATGCCCATCAGCGATTCGCTCGCCATTGCGAGCTTTGTCATCCTCGGCGACTGCGAGCTGGTCACGGCCGTCGCGCCGCTTCTCGCGGAGAAGCTGCCGGAGGTCGATTATCTCGTCACCGCCGAGGCGAAGGGCATCCCCCTCGTGCAGGAGATGTGCCGCGTCATGGGGATGCCGTACTACGTCGTTGCGCGCAAGAGTGTGAAGCCCTACATGAAGGACCCGCTCTCGAGCACCGTCGTGTCGATCACGACGCAGAAGCCGCAGACGCTCTGCCTCGACAGCGCCGACGCGCGCCTTCTGCGCGGCAAGCGTGTCGCCATCGTGGACGACGTCATCTCCACCGGCGAGAGCCTCCGCGCGATGGAAGAACTCCTGAACGCCTGCGGTGCGAATGTCGCCGCCCGCGCCGCCATCCTCGCGGAGGACAAGGCCGCCGACCGCGACGACATCGTCTACCTCGAGCGCCTGCCCCTCTTCGACCCCCACACCGGCAATATTTTGTAAGGCGCAACCTGCCCTTTATGACCGTCCCCTGCGGCTTGTGGGACAAGTTGCGTCCCCTTCCGCTGGGGACGGCAGCAAGGCGCTTGTTGCCCTTTATGACCGTCCCCTGCGGCTTGGCAGGCTTTTGGCTCCCCTTTGAGGATTATCGCCAGAGCCTCCCCTTTGAGGGGAGGTGGCCTGAAGGGCCGGAGGGGTGGCGGCAGGGGTCAGTCATCCGCACAAACCTCCGAAGCGTTTGTGTAAATTTACAAGGAACTGAAAAAGAGTCTGCTGCGGTCTACGCCCGTGGAATTCACCCCTCCGCCTCGCATTCGCTCGGCACCTCCCCTCAATGGGGAGGCTGTGGCCTAACCGTTCGCAGGGGACGGAACCAAAGGCTAACAAACCCCTGTCAAAAACCTTCCCTTTGAGGGGAGGTTTTCTCTTGACAGTCTGCCTTATCTGTATTACAATGACTAATACAGAGAATACAAAGGAGGGGTGCGCTGTGCTGTTGCATCTCGATTTTTCGCTCGAGACGCCGATCTATCAGCAGATCCGCAATGAGGTCGTGCGCGGCATCGCGTCGGGCAGGCTGGAGCCGGGCGCGCAGATGCCGTCCATCCGCGCGCTGGCCGAGACGCTCGGCGTCAACATGATGACGGTCAACAAGGCGTACGCGCTGCTGCGGCAGGAGGGCTATCTGACGGCGGACCGCCGCATGGGCACCGTCGTCGCCGCGCCGCGCGCGCGGGGCCTGACGGACGAGGCGCGAAGGAAGCTGGAGCTGGCCGCCGCCGAGGCGCGCGCCGCGGGCGCGCCGCTCAGCGACGTCCTCGCGGTGTGCCGCGCCGTGTACGGCGAGACAGGGGAGGGGGGAGCGACATGAACGTGAGCAACCTGATCGTGACGCTGTGCTTTTACATCACACTGCCGCTTCTGTGCGCGATGCTGCGCAGCGCGTCGTTCGAGCGCAGCAACCTCATCCTCTCCGTCACGCTGCCGCCCGAGGGCCGGCGCGACGAGGAAGTTCTCGCCGCCGCGCGCGGCTTCCGCCGCAAGCTCGCGTGGATGTGTTTTTGGCTGACGCTCGCCGCCGTCCCGGCGGCCGTCGTGCCGTGGGTGTCCGTCTGCGTGCTGTGGGGCTGCGTGTGGCTGATCGCGGCCATCGTGCTGCCGTACGTGCTCTTCGCGCGCGCGAACGCCGCCGTGCGCGCAATCAAGCGCCGCCGCGGCTGGCGCACGGCGGGCGGGCGGAAGACGGCGGCGGCGCTGCCGCCCGCAAAGCCGCCGCGCCGCGTGCGCACCGCGTGGTTCGTGCCGCCGATGGTGCTGTCCGTGCTGCCGGTGCTCTCCGTGTGGCTGGACGACTGGCCCACCGCGTGGAACGCCGTGCTCGCGGCGACGGCGCTGACATGCCTCGTCATCACGGCGCTCAGCCTCGTGTTCTACCCGCTTGTCTACCGCCAGCGCCTCGACGCGCTCGACGAGGACGACGTCCTCACCGCGGCGCTCACGCGCGTGCGGCGGTACAACTGGACGAAGTTCTGGCTGCTCTCGTCGTGGCTCACGGCGGCGTACTCGCTGGCCGTGTGGTGCTGCCGGGGCAACATGGCGTGGTACCTCGTCTGGACGATGGTCTATTCTGCCGCGCTGCTCGCGGCCAGCTTGCAGACGGAGTTCGCCGCCCGCCGCGCCCAGCGCGCGCTGACGATAGGCCGCGCGGACGCGCCCGAGGTCGATGAGGACGACCGCTGGCTCTGGGGCATCTTCTACTACAACCCCGACGACGCGCACACGTTCGTGAACGAGCGCGTCGGCATCGGCATGTCGATGAACCTCGCGCGCCCGGCGGGCAAGTGGATGATGTGCCTCTCGGCGCTGATCCTGCTTTTGATGCCGCTGCTTGGCGTCTGGCTGATGGCCGAGGAGTTCTCGCCGCTGCGCCTCTCGGTGCAGGGGCAGACCGTCGTCGCCGAACAGGCGTTCACGACGTACCGCGTCGATCTGGACGGCGTCGAGGCCGCGCAGCTGCTCGACGAGCTGCCGCGCGCGTCGCGCATCGCCGGCTCGGCGCTGGAAAACCTCTGGAAGGGCCGCTTCTCCGTCGACGGCTACGGCGACGCGACGCTCTGCCTCGACCCGAACAGCCCGCCGTTCGTCGTGCTCGAGACCGCCGACAGGACGTACATCCTCGGCGGCCCCGGCGCGCAGACCGTCTACGACGCCGCGTCATAAAAGGAGATGGCCCGCTCCACGGAGCGGGCCGTTCAGCTTGCCGATGAACCTAAAAATGTGCGTATCTTGCCTCCCCTTGAGGGCTGACGCCCGCAGGCGGCGTCAAGGTGAGCCGCGAAGCGGCGAGAGGGCCCTCTGGAGGGTTTCGAGGCCAACCGCCGCGCAAGCGGCGGCTCTTAGGCCGAGATGT
>CALXIU010000182.1 GCA_944388415.1 uncultured Ruthenibacterium sp.
GTCAAGCAGCGGGCGGATATCCGGCTCGTCGTCCAGCGGGGCGAACACGCAGACGACGCGCGCCGCTTTGTACTCGTCCAGAGCGCGCACCGCCGCCGCGATGGCCGCGCCGTGCTGTGCGCGCAGCGGCGCGAGCGCCGCCGCTGTTTCCCGCGCCCACCGGCGCGCCTCGGGCTTCGTCATGCTGGGAACTCCTCCTTCGGCAGGATGTCGCTCTCGGAGAAGTCCTCGCGGTCGAGCGTCAGGTTCGGGTTGTAGAACGGGTCGCGCTTCAAACTCTCGCCGAAGCGGGCCTCGAGCCGCGCGCGCTCGCCGTCGAACCGCTTTTTCGCCTCGCCCTTCGTGTCGAGGCCGCGGCTCTTGGATTCATAGTGCGTCAGCTCGGCGTACGGCGTGTACAGCACGCGGTAACCCTTTTCGCGCACGCGGAGGCAGAAGTCGACGTCGTTGAACGCGACGGCGTAGCCCTCGTCGAGGCCGCCGGCCTCGTCGTACACCTTCGCGGGGCACAGAAGGCACGCGGCGGTGACGGCGGAGAAGTTCTGCACGGTGGCGAGGCGGAACATGTAGCCGGAGCCGGAGCCGCGCGCGTACTTGTGGCTGTGGCCGGCGAAGCCGCCGAGGCCGGTGACGACGCCCGCGTGCTGGATGGCGCCGTCGTCGTAGTACAGCTTCGCGCCGACGATGCCGACGCCCGGCTGGCACGCGAGCGACAGCATCTCGCGCAGCCACGAGCCGTTG
Organism: uncultured Ruthenibacterium sp.; assembly: GCA_944388415.1. Taxonomy (GTDB): domain Bacteria; phylum Bacillota; class Clostridia; order Oscillospirales; family Ruminococcaceae; genus Ruthenibacterium. The sequence goes on from CALXIU010000182.1 coordinate 742, forward strand.
ATGACCTCGACGTCGTTGTTGAGCAGCAGCAGGTACTCGCCCTTCGCGGCGCGGCGGCCGAAGTTGTTGATGGCCGAGAAGTTGAACCCGCCCTCGTACCGCACGACGCGGACGTTTTTGTGCCGCGCGCACAGCTCGTCGTAGTACGCGAACGTCGCGGGGTCGGTGGAGTTGTTCTCGATGACGACGACCTCGTAATTCGGATAATCCGTCTTCTCGAAGATGGAGCGCAGCGCCTTGTCGAGGTCGCCCGTGTGGTCCTTTGTGGGGATGAGGATGGAGACGAGCGGCTCGCCCTCGATCTCATATTCCACCTTGTACGTGCTCGGGAAGAGGCCGTCCGTGACGCGGCCCTTCGCGCCGGTGCGCGCGAGGTGCGCGGCGATGGCGCGCTTCGCGGCCTCGGCCACATACGGCTTTGCCGCGACGCCGCCGGACGTGGACTGCGCGTGGACGCGCCAGTAGTACAGCACCTTCGGCACGTGGACGGGCGCGGCGCGCTCGGACAGCTTCAGAAAGAGGTCGTGATCCTGGCTGCCGTCGCACGCGGGGTCGAGGCCGCCCACAGCGTCGAACAGCGCCTTGCGGAACACCGCGAAGTGGCAGATGTAGTTGCAGCAGTTGAGGTAGTCGGGCGCGAAATCCGGCTTGAAGTGGCCGACGATGGGGCGCAGCACGTCGGAGTCGAACAGCGCCTCGTCGGAGTAGAGGAAGTCCGCGCCCGTCTTCTGCTGCGCGGCGAGCATCTCGAACACCGCGTGCGGCGCGAGGACGTCGTCATGGTCGGCCAGCGCGAGAAATTCGCCCGACGCGATGCGCGCGGCCTCGTTCGTGTTCGCGGAGATGCCGCGGTTTTCCACCTTGACGTAGCGCGTGTTCGGCAGGGTTTTCAGGTATTCGCCGACGTACGCGTGCGCTTCGTCGGACGCGTCGGCGGCGCACAGCTCCCAGTTCGGGCACGTCTGCGCGGCGAGGCTGCCGCACAGCGCGCGGAGGTACTCCTTCGGCGTGTTGTAAAACGGCACGCAGACGGACACGCGCGGCCACGCGGACGTGTCGGCGGCGCGCTGCGCCTCGCACAGCGCCTTCGTGGGCCAGAAGCGCCCCTTTTTGCTTTTCAGGCGGCGGCGCAGATAGCCCGCCGTGCGGCGCAGCGTGGGCGAGAGGCCCTCGTCGCGCACGGTCTTTGCGAAAAACTGCGCCAGCTCCTTCGCGCGCTTGAGTTTCAGGTTCATCGCGTTCTCCCCTTTGCAAAAACACGGACGGCGAGGGGCCGTCCGCGCTTTGCGACACATCGTTATTTGTAGCCGTAGTTTTCGTACAAAAGCGTGAAGTGCGGGTTGTAGTACGGGTCGCCCTCCTCGAGGAAGGCGGCGTATTTCTCGCAGAAGCGTTCTTTTTCCGCCTCGTACCGGGCCTGCTTCTCGCCGCCGGACTTCGTGTCGTCGCCGCGGCTCTTGGACTCGTGGTGGTACGCCACGGCGAACGGCGTCATCACGTTGAGAAGCCCCTTCTCGCGCAGGCGCAGGCAGAAGTCGACGTCGTTGTACGCGACGGCGAAGTTTTTCTCATCGAGACCGCCGGCCTCGGTGTACAGCGACTTTTTCACCATCAGGCACGCGCCGGTGACGGCGGACATGTTCTGCGTCGTGGCGAGGCGGTACATGTCGCCCGCGGAGTCCTTCGGGTGGCCCTTATGGCTGTGGCCCGCCGAGCCGCCGAGGCCGATGAACACGCCCGCGTGCTGGATGGTGTCGTCGGGGTAGATGAGCTTTGCACCCACCGCGCCGACGTCCTCGCGCTGCGAATATGACACGAGCTCGCGCAGGAAATCCGGCGAGGTGATCTCGACGTCGTTGTTCAAAAGCAGCAGATGCGCGCCGCGCGCCAGACGCGCGCCGTAGTTGTTGATGGCGGAGAAATTGAACGGCCCGTTGTATTTGGCAAAGCGGATGTTCGGGAATTTTTTGCGCGCGTAGGCATAGTACTGGAACGTGCGCTTTTCCTTCGAGTTGTTCTCGATGATGACGACCTCGAACCCACGCATCCCGGCGTTCTGGTACAGGCTCTTCAGGCAGCGGTCGAGATCCTCGATGTGATCCATGTTCGGGATCAGCACGGTGACGGTCTGGCCCGGCCGGAGGGCGTACTTCGTGCGGTACGCACCGGGGCAGCCCTCGATGGCCGACACCTCTCCCGCGAGGCCCAGCCGGTCGAGATGCGCCTGCACGGCGCGGCGGCCCGCGTCGATGGCCTCGGGCTTTGTGGCGGCGATGTCCTGCGCGGTGGAGCCGCTGTGGCGGCGCCAATAGTACAGCACCATCGGGATGTGCTCGACGCGCTTCGCCTTCTCGGTGAGGCGGAGGATCAGGTCGTAGTCCTGCGCGCCGTCGAACTCGCGGTCGAGCGCGCCGCCCGCCGCCTCGTACAGCTCGCGGCTGAACACGGAGAAGTGCGTGATATAATTGCACCCGCGCAGCGTGTCGGGCGAGTAATCGGGCTTGAAGTGGTATTCGCCCAGCTTTTTCATCGCTGCGTCGAGGACGATCTCGTCGGAGTAAATGAGATCCGCGCCCGTCTCGTTGATCGTGCGCACCACCTCGTACAGCGCGTTCGGCGACAGCTTGTCGTCGTGGTCGAGCAGGGCGAAGTAATCGCCCGTCGCCTCGCGCATGCCGATGTTCGTGTTGCCGGAGATGCCCTCGTTCGCGGCCATCTTGCACAGCACGATGCGGCGGTCGCCGAAGCGCTTGACGGCCTCGGCCGTCTTGGCGTGCTGCGCGTCGGAGCCGTCCACGAGCACGAGCTCGAAGTTCGGGTAGCTCTGGTGCAGCACGCTCTTGATCATATCCTTCAGAAACGGCACCGGTGTGTTGTACAGCGGCACCACGACGGAAATCAGGGGCATCAGCGGAAATTCATCTTTTTTCTGCGCGCGCAGCTCGCGCCGCAGCGGGATGTCGGCCCGGAATTTCCAGCTCTCGCCCTTTGTCATCAGATCCACGCGATAACTTGCCTCCCTCCACACGGCCTCGAGGCCGCGGTTTCTGGCGCACGCGACGCCGCGCCGCACCAAGCTGGCAAAATGCACGGGATTCGCCGTGCGCGCGAGCGCCTTGCCGACGGAGTCGCGTTCATCCGGCGCGCTCATGCGTTCGCCCCCTGATCCAGCGCCTTGTACGCGGCGCACACCTCGGCCGTGGGGCCTGTCATGCGCACGCGGCCCTTTTCAAGCCACGTCACGCGGTCGCACATGCGCTCGATCTGCTCGATGGAGTGGCTGACGAGGATGACCGTCGTGCCGCCGCTCATCAGTTCGGCCATGCGCTTTTCGCATTTTTCCTGGAACATGAAATCGCCGACGGAGAGGATCTCGTCCGCGATGAGGATGTCGGGCTTCGTGATGGTCGCGATCGAGAATGCAATGCGCGACACCATGCCCGAGGAATAGATTTTCAGCGGCACGTCCAAAAACTCGCGCAGCTCGCTGAACTCGACGATCTCGTCGAATTTCGAATCGATATACTTCGGCGTCAGGCCCAGCACCGTGCCGTTGAGGTAGATGTTCTCGCGGGCGGTGAGGTCCATGTCAAAGCCCGCGCCAAGCTCGATGAGCGGCGCGATGGAGCCGTGCACCACGACCGAGCCCGCCGAGGGCTTGTACACGCCGGAGATCACCTTCAAAAGCGTCGATTTGCCCGAGCCGTTCAGGCCGATCAGGCCGTAGAACTCGCCCCGCTCGACGGTGAGAGACACGTCGCGCAGCGCGTAAAATTCCTCAAATTGCAGTTTTCCCTGCACGGCGGCGAGGAAGTACTCCTTGAGGCTCTCGTGCTTCTCCTTGGCCATGTTGAAGCGCATGGAGACGTTGTTGACTTCGATCATTTTCATTCTTCGCACGTCTCCTTATGTCAAATGTGCAGCACGAATTTGTCCTGCTGGCTGCGGAACACGACGAGGCCGACCGCGAGCGCGATCAGCGCGCACACGGCGCACACCCAGATGGTGTTGAAGTCGAGCATCTGGCCGTTGAGCACCGCCATGCGGAAGCCCTTGATGTACCAGTACATCGGGTTGTAGCCGATGAAACTGCGCAGGAGCTCCGCGCTCTGGCCCTCCATCGTCATCGGGTCATAGAAGATGGCGGAGAAGTACATCAGCGCCGTCGTGAACACGCCCCACAGGTGCATCACGTCGCGGAAGAACACCGTCGCGGCCGCCAGCACAAGGCCGACGCCGAGGCTGAACACGAACAGCGTCGCCAGCGGGTACAGCGCCAGGAACACCGTCGGGTGCAGCTTCGCGCCCGTGGCGAGCATCACGATGATGAGCGCGATGAAGCTGAACAGGCAGTTGACCAGCGCGAAGCACACGCGCTCGAGCGGGAAGATGTATTTGGGAATGTACACTTTTTTGATGAGCGGCGCGGCGCCCAGCATGCTGGACATCGCGGTGCTCGTCGCCTCATTGAAGAAGTTGAACAGAAGCTGGCCGATGATGAGGTACACCGGGAAGTTGTC
>CALXIU010000183.1 GCA_944388415.1 uncultured Ruthenibacterium sp.
AAGTATCCCGTGCCCGTCAGGCCGAAGAGAATGGTCTTTTCCTCGCCGGTCTCCTTGCAGCGCAGCGCCTCGTCGATCGCGACGCGGATGGCGTGGCTCGACTCCGGCGCGGGCAGGATGCCCTCGACGCGGGCGAACTGCTCCGCCGCCTCGAACACATGCGTCTGTTCCACGGCGATGGCCTCCATGTAGCCGTCGTGGTACAGCTGCGACAGCACGGAGCTCATGCCGTGATATCTCAGACCGCCCGCGTGGTTCGCCGACGGGATGAAGTTGCTGCCCAGCGTGTACATCTTCGCCAGCGGGCACACCATGCCGGTGTCGCAGAAGTCGTACGCGAACCGGCCGCGCGTGAAGCTCGGGCACGAGGCTGGCTCCACCGCGATGAAGCGGTAGTCGCGCTCGCCGCGCAGCTTCTCGCCCATGAACGGCGAGATCAGGCCGCCGAGGTTGCTGCCGCCGCCCGCGCAGCCGATGATGATGTCCGGCACGATGCCGTATTTGTCCATCGCCGTCTTCGTCTCCACGCCGATGATGCTCTGGTGCAAAAGCACCTGATTCAGCACGCTGCCCAGCACGTAGCGGTAACCGGGCGTCGACGTCGCCTTCTCGACGGCTTCGCTGATGGCGCAGCCGAGAGAGCCGGTCGTGCCCGGGTGCTCGGCAAGGATCTTGCGACCGACGGCCGTCTCCATCGACGGCGACGGCGTGACGGATGCGCCGTACGTGCGCATCACCTCGCGGCGGAAAGGCTTCTGCTCATACGAGCACTTCACCATGTAGACCTTGCAGTCGAGGCCGAGGTAGGCGCACGCCATCGACAGCGCCGTGCCCCACTGGCCTGCGCCCGTCTCAGTCGTCACGCCCGCGAGGCCCTGCTGCTTGGCGTAGTACGCCTGCGCGATGGCGCTGTTGAGCTTGTGGCTGCCGGAGGTGTTGTTGCCCTCGAACTTGTAATAGATCTTCGCGGGCGTGCCCAGCTTCTCCTCGAGGCAGTACGCGCGCACCAGCGGCGACGGGCGGTACATCTTGTAGAAGTCGCGGATCTCCGTCGGGATGGGGATCTCGCGCGTGTCGTTGTCCAGCTCCTGCCGGATCAGCTCGTCGCAGAACACCGGGCGCAGATCTTCATAGCCCATCGGCTCGCCCGTGGCGGGATTCAGCAGGGGAGCGGGTTTTACTTTCATATCCGCGCGGACGTTGTACCACGTGCGCGGCAGTTCCTCTTCGGAGAGATAAATTTTGTACGGGATTTTTTCAGCGGCCATGACAGGCACTCCTTTCTTTCGGGCCTTCACAGGGAAACAAAAAAGACCTTCGTCCTGCAAAGAACCCATGTTCTGAGTTCTTTGGGACAAAAGTCTGAAAACTTCTGCGGTGCCACCCAAATTGACGATAACCGTCCGCTCTGCGGCGTGCCATCACACGCCTTTCCCATGGTAACGGGGGAAGCCCGTCGGTGCGTACTGAGGCGTCTTCGCCCGTTCCGCCCGCCCTCGGCAGTCCATTCCGCAAAGACGTTCACACCGCCATCCCACCCTCAGCGGCTCTCTTCGGAAAACGCGGCCTTGCGTACTTGTCTGCTTCATCGGTTTTTGCTATTGCGATTATATTACCCGAACGGCGCGCCCTTGTCAAGGCATGAAATCTGTTTTGTACAATTTTACAGCGTATAAGAAATGATTTTGTGCAAGAAGCACATCTTTTGAGAAAAAACGTCTGATGCAAAAAATACGGTCCGGAGTATTCCTTTCAAATACTCCGGACCGTTGATACAGTCGTTCCGTGCTCAGCGGCGCGGCGCACGGCCGTCCGGCTCAGGCCGCGGGGCCTCCGCGGCGGGCGGGGGAACGGGCGCGGGCGCTTCCGCCTCGGCGCGCACGGGCAACGGCGCGTCCAGCTTCACGTCCACCCTGCGGTTCACCTTCGCGTCGTAGCTGTCGGCCCGCACGATCTCGCGCAGGTCGATGCCGGTGGCCTCCTGAACCGTTTGGAATGTCTTTGCCATCAGCGCGGGCACGTTGTCGGCCACGCCGCCGACGCCGGACGCGTCGCCGCCGATGATGGACACCTTGTCGATGGCGGAGATGGGCTGCGCGATGCGCGCGGCCACGTCGGGCAGGATCTTGATGATCATCTCGCCCATCGCGGCGCCGTTGTACTGCTTGTACGCCTCGGCCTTTTTCAGCATGGCCTCGGCCTCGGCGACGCCCTTCTGACGGATGGCGTCGGCCTCCGCCTCGCCGACCATGCGGATGCCCTCGGCCTCCTGCTGCTTCTGATAGCGCAGCGCCTCGGCGGCGCGCTCGGCCTCGAACTTCTCGGCCTCGGCGGCCTTCTGGCGGCGGTACAGCTCGGCGTCGGCCTGCTTCTTCACCTTCGCGGCCAGCTCCTGCTCGGCCACATCGGCCTCGCGCTGCTTCAGCTCGACCTCTTTTGTCTGCCGGGCGATGTCCGCCTCGGCGGCCGTCACCTCGATCGTGCGGCGCTGCGTCTGCTTCTCGATCTCATACGCCGCGTCGGACTCGGCGCGCTTCACGTCGGATTCCTTTTTCAGCTCCGCCTGACGGATCTGCAGCTGGTTGCGGCGCTCGGCGATGGCCGTGTCGGCGTCCACCTGCGCGTCGTTGGCCTCCTTGGCCGCGCGCGCCTGCGCCACCTTGATCTCCTTCTCGCTCTGCGCGCGGGAGATGGCGGCGTTCTTCTGGATCTTCACGACGTTGTCCACGCCGAGGTTCTCGATGACGTTCGCGTCGTCGACGAAGTTCTGCACGTTGAACGACACGATCTCAAGCCCCATCGCCGAGAGGTCGGGCGCGGCGTTCTCCTTCACCTTCTCGGCGAAGAGCTGCCGGTCGGAGACCATCTCCTCGAGGCGCATCTGGCCCACGATCTCGCGCATGTTGCCCTCCAGCACCTCGCGCGCCACGCCCTGGATGTACTCCACTTTTTTGTTCAAAAAGTTCTGCGCCGCACGCTGCAGCTGGTCGGGCACGTCGCTCACCTTCACGTTGACATTCGCGTCCACGCGGATGTTGATGTAGTCCGCCGTCGGCACGGCGCTCGACGTTTTTACGTCGATGGCGATCAGCTGCAGCAGAAGCGCGTCGCGCCGCTCCAGAAACGGGATCTTCACGCCCGCCTTGCCGATCAGCACGCGGGGCCGCTTGCGCAGGCCCGAGATGATGACGGCGGTGTCGGGCGGGGCCTTGACGTAGCCCATCAGGAAGACGATGAGAAACAGCAGCACAACGACGGCGGCGATGATATACGGCATTAGATTCACTCCTTGCTGGTGTTTTGGCGCCATGCACGGAGAGAATTGACGCCAAAACGATCCTTTTGTTGAATTTGCCTATAGTGTAACAGACGCAGCAGCTTCCCGCAAGGGTTTGCAAGAAAATTTACAATTGCCGGACTGCGCGGCAGCGTCCTTCCTCGGCGGAAAACACGCCGGGAGGCGGATCGCTTCGGGGGCACGCCGCTCTACAGATCTCGCATCCGCTCCTGCTCGAACTGGCGGCGGTACAGATCGCGGTAATAGCCCTGTTTGCGGATCAGCTCGTCGTGCGTGCCCTGCTCGACGATCGCGCCGTCGCGCACGACGAGGATCAGGTCGGCGCGGCGGATCGTCGACAGCCGGTGCGCGATCAGAAACGACGTCCGCCCTTTGAGCAGCAGCTCCGTCGCGTCCTGAATGAGGCGCTCCGTCTTCGTGTCGATGGAGCTGGTCGCCTCGTCCAGCACGAAGATGCGCGGGTCGGCCAGCACGGCGCGCGCGAAGGAAATGAGCTGCTTCTCGCCGGTCGACAGGCGGTCGCCGCCCTCGCCGACGTCGCTCGCAAAGCCGTGCTCCAGCTTCATCGCCACCTGATCGGCCGCGACGGCCTTCGCCGCCGCGATGACCTCCTCGTCCGTCGCGTCGAGGCGGCCGTACCGGATGTTTTCCATCACTGTCCCGGAAAACAGGTGCGGGCTTTGCAGCACGTAGCCGATGCTGCTGTGCAACCACAGCTGGCTGCGCTCACGGACATCGCGCCCGTCGATCAGCACCTGCCCGGACGTCGGCTCGAAGAACCGGCACGCCAGATTCACCAGCGTCGACTTGCCCGCGCCCGTCTCGCCGACGATCGCGATCGTCGACCCCGCCGGGATCTTCAAATTGAAGTGCGACAGCACGTTCTCGCTCCCGTCCGGATAGCGGAACGACACGTCGCGGAACTCGATGTCGCCGCGGATCGGCTCCCAGTTTTCGCGCTTCGGCTCGAACACGGTGCCGTATTTCGCGGCGACCTCCGGCGCGTCCGTGACGAGCGGCTCTTGCTCCAGAAGGCCCATCACGCGCTCGATGTTCGCCTGCAGGGACAGGATGTCCGCGATGTTGCGCGCGATCTGCTGGATCGGCTCGAAGATGCCCACCGCGTACGACGTGAACGCCGACAGCGTGCCGATCAAAAGCAGGCCGTCCAGCGCCAACGCGCCGCCGCGCGCGAGCACGACGGCCGTTGTCAGCGAGCTGAAAAACATCACCAACGGGATGTACACCGCCGACAGACGCGCCGCCCGCACGGACGCGACGCGCATGTCCTGCGTGACGGCCTCGAACTCGCGGCAGTTCTGCTCCTCGATGACGAGAGTCTTCGACGTGCGCGCGCCCATGATGCCCTCGTTGTACGCGCTCGTGATGCGCGAGTTCATCTTGCGCACGCGGCGGTTCCAGCGCAGGATCTTGTCCTGAAACCACGCCGTCAGCAGCGCGATCACCGGCACGATCACCACGACCGCCGCCGCGAGGCCGGGGTTCAGCGCGAACATCATCACAAACACGCCCAGCACGTAGAGCGCCGCCCACAGCACGTCGACCGCGTTCCACGCCAGCATCCCGGCGATGCGGTTCGTGTCGCTCATGATGCGCGAAAGAAGATACCCCACCGGCGTGACGTTGTAGTACGACAGCGACAGCGTCTGCAAGTGCACGAAGCACGCGCGCTTCATGTCGCGCCCCACCTGCATTTCAATGCGCATCGACCCGCGCGCGAACAGCACGACCGAGAGCGCCTGCACAGCGATGACGAGGACGTACACGGCGGCGAAGCCCGGCAGACCGGACACGTCGCCCGTCTCGATGAACGCGTTGACGGCATGCCGCTGAAAGAGCGGCAGTGCGATGTCGATGATGGCGCACACGACGTTGAACGCGATCACCGCCGCGATCAGGCCGCGGTACGGCCGCAGAAACGGCGCGAGCTTTTTCCACGACCGGATGTCGAACGATTTTGTGTACTCCTGCTCATCAAACCCCATGGCCTTCGCCCACTTCCCCGAACAGCAGGTCGCGGTCCTCGCCCGTCATCTGCAAGTCGTAAATTTCACGGTACAGCCCGCCGCGCGCCATCAGCTCGTCGTGGCTGCCCAGCTCCGCGACGCGCCCGCCGTGCAAAACAAGGATGCAGTCCGCCTGCATCAGCGTCGTGACGCGATGGGAGATGAG
>CALXIU010000184.1 GCA_944388415.1 uncultured Ruthenibacterium sp.
ATGTACATCTCCGCGATCGACAAGGCGGGCTGGTTCGAGGTGACGACGCTGTCGGGCGACGACCGCAAGCGCAATGAGATGTACAAACAGAACATCCAGCGCGCGGCGGCGCAGGCGAGCTTCGGCGACTACAACGAATATCTGCGCAGCCTCGAGATGACGTGCGAGGCCGGGGCGTTCGACCTGCCGCACGCCGAGCGCATCACGCAGCTGATCAACAAGACGAACCAGTTCAACCTGACGACGCGCCGCTACACAGCCGCCGAGGTGGAGAAGCTGATCGGCGATCCCGACTATATTACATTATATGGCCGCCTTGTGGACAAGTTCGGCGACAACGGCATCGTGACGGCGCTGATCGCGCATGTGCACGGCGGCGAGGCCGATATCGAGCTGTGGATCATGAGCTGCCGCACGTTCAAGCGCAACCTCGAGCACGCGATGTTCGATCTTCTGGTGGAGGAGTGCGCGAAGCGCGGCGTCAAGCGCATCAACGGCGTGTACCTTCCCACCGCAAAGAATTTGCTTGTGAGCGATTTTTATGCTACAATCGGATTTGAACAGACGGGCGCGGGCGAAAACGGCGAAAAGACGTTTGCGTTCACCGCGTTCGACGGATACAGCGCGCAGAACACCGTGATGAAGGTCGCGCGCGCGGACTGATGTGAAAAAGGAGTTGCTATCCAATGAGCAAGAATGAGATCTTTGAGGCGGTACAGCAGATCTTCCGCGACAATTTCGACGACGAGGAGCTTGTCATCACGCGCGAGACGTGCGCGGACGACATCGAGGACTGGGACAGTCTGGAGCAGATCAATCTGCTGACGGCGATGGAGAAGAAGTTCGGCCTGAAGTTCAACCTCGCCGACGTGCGCAATCTGGAAAATGTGGGCGATCTGCTCGACCTGATCGAGCGCCTGACCGCGTAAATCATCCGAAGGCGGGCGCGCGCCCGCCTTTTTCTTTCGGGAGGATGTTCATGAATCACTACACACTGGCCGACCTTGCCGTCGGCATGACGGAGAGCTTCACCTATGAGGTGACGGACGAAAAAATGCGTCTGTTCTACGAGCTGACGGGCGACGACAGCCCCATCCACATGGACGAGGCGTACGCCGCCGGGCGCGGCTACGCCGGGCGCGTGATGTACGGGATGCTGGGCGCGAGTTTGTTCTCGACGCTGGCGGGCGTGTACCTGCCGGGCGAGCACTGCCTGCTGCACTCTGTGGAATCAAAATTCGCAAAGCCGGTGCTTGTCGGCGAGACGCTGACAGTGACGGGCACGGTGGCGGAGATCAACGACACGTTCGGTGAGATCACGATCAAGGCCGTCATCACGAACGGCGAAGGGAAAAAGGTCACGCGCGGCGTCATCAAGGCCGGCGTGGCGAAGTGAGGTGGAGACGATGGGAAACGTATATCTGATCACTGGCGCGTCGAGCGACGTGGGCACGGCGCTGATCGAGCGGCTGTACCGGGACGGCGACCTCTTCCTCGCGCAGGGGTCGGGCGACCTTGCACACCTTGCGCCGCTGTGTAAGGCGCACCCGGGCGCGATCCGCACGTTCGACGTCGACCTGACGGACGAGAAGGCGCTGGATCTCTTCATCGAAACAGTGAAGAACACCTGCCCCGCGCCGACACACTACGTGCACCTTCCGGCGCTGCGCGTCGTCAACACGAAGTTCAAGAACTTCGACGAGGAGCGCTTTGAGCTGGACATGAGCGTACAGGTGCGCAGCGCGGTGCGCCTGTGCAAGGCGTTTCTGCCCGCGATGCAGAAGGCCAAGCGCGGCCGCGTGCTGTTCATGCTGACGAGCTATCTGATCGGGATGCCGCCGCGCAACACGGCGGCGTACATCATGGCGAAGAGCGCGCTCGAAGGACTGGCGAAGAGCCTCGCGGCCGACTACGCTCCGTTCGGCGTGACGGTGAACTGCATCGCGCCGAGCATGATGGAGACGAAATTCCTTGCGGACACGAGCGACCTGATCGTGCAGGCGTCGGCCGAGGCGAACCCGATGAAGCGCAACGCGCGGCCGTCGGACGTCGTCCCGGCGATGGCGTTTCTTTTGAGCGACGACGCGGGCTTCATCACGGGCGTGACGCTGCCCATCACGGGCGGGAGCGCGGCGCTGTGACCGCGCCGGAGCTGCGCCTCGCGCGCGCGGGCGAGGAATCGCGCATCATCGCGTTTCTCGACGAAAATTGGGGTTCGCGCCTCGCGCTCGTGCACGCGGAGGATTATTTCGATTTCTACTACCGCCCGTTCGGCGGCGCGCCGCAGTTCGCGCTGGCGGAGGCGGGCGGCAAGCTGGCGGCCGTGGCCGGGTACATCCGTGCGAGCCGCGCGGAACATGCCGACATCTGGGTGTCGGTGTGGTGCGCGCGCAAGGGCTGCAACGGCGCCGGCCTTGAGCTGATGGCGGCGCTGCCGCGTCTGACGGGCGCGCGCGTCGTGGCGTGCAACAACATCCGCCCGCGCACGATGGCGCTGTACCGCTTCCTCGGCTGGACGGCCGAGCGGATGAAGCACTGGTACCGCCTCGCGCGGCGGGACGAGTACCGCCTCGCGCGCGTGGAGCATGTGGATCAGCCCGCTCCCCTGCCCGGTCTGGCGCTCGCGCGCGTGGAGCGCGAAGAGGAGCTGGGCGCGGTGTACGAGGGCAAGCCCGCGAAGGACGCATGGTATGTGGCGAGGCGATATTTCCATTTCCCGCGCCTCTCGTACGACG
>CALXIU010000185.1 GCA_944388415.1 uncultured Ruthenibacterium sp.
CGACGCGCGCGGCGGAGGCGTGCGCCTTCGAGCTGCTGACGACGAGGTTCGCGAACTTGGTGGGCCCGACGAGGATCTGCGCCATGTAGTTGACGAGCGCGACGACCTCGCCCTGCGACAGCGCGCCCGCGTCGACGCGCACGCCGCCCGCGTACAGCACGGCGACGGTGGCAAGGTTGACGACGACGAACGTGACGGGGTTCATCAGCGCGGAGATGCGCCCGGCGGCGAGCTGCGCGCGAGTGAGGGCGGTGTTCTCCTCGTCGAAGCGGCGCTGCTCGTCGTCCTCGCGGCCGAACGCGCGGATGACGCGCGCGCCGGTGATGTTCTCTCGCACGGAGGCGAGCACGCGGTCGAGCCGCGCCTGCACGCCCTTGTACATCGGCGTGGTGACGCGCATCACGCACGCGACGATCAGCGCGAGCACGGGCACGGTGACGCAGAAGATGAGCGCCGTCCGCGCGTCGACGAAGAACGCCATGACGACCGCGCCCGCGACGACGAACGGCGAGCGCAGAAACAGGCGCAGAAACAGGTTCAGCCCGCTTTGCAGCTGGTTGGTGTCGCTGGTCATGCGGGTGATGAGCGTGGCGGTGCCCTCGGCGTCCAGCTCCGCGAAGCCGAGCGACTGGATGTGCGCGAACAGCGCGCGGCGCACGTCGGCCGCGAAGCCGCACGCGGCCTTCGCGGAGAACCACTGGGCGGTGAACGCCAGCAGCATGCCGATGAGGCCGAACGCGACGAGCACGCCGCCCATGCGGACGATGAGGCCGCGGTCGCCCGCGGGGATGCCCTTGTCGATGATGACGGCGACGACGAGCGGCACCAGCAGCTCGAACACGGCCTCCGTCATCTTGAACAGCGGCGCGAGCACGCATTCGCGCCGGTAGGGCCGCAGATACGGCAGCAGTTTTTTCACGAGACCCCTTCCCTTTCCTTCCGCACGCGCGACGCGCGCGCCATATATCGCTTATAATATATGGTGAACAGCACGGCGGTGAAGCCCCAGCTGATCGGATAGCTGACCATCAGCATGTACATATCGCGGTGCAGCGGCACGAAGATCAGCACCCACGCGACGCGCAGCACGCACACGCCCAGCGCGACGATCACGGCCGGGACGAGCGCCTCGCCGCAGCCGCGCACGGCGCCGGCCAGCACCTCGACGACGGTGTACAGCGCGTAGAACGGCGGCAGGAACCGCGCCATCGACACGCCGAGTGCGATGACGTCCGCGTCGCGCGAGAAGATGGACAGCAGCACCGGCGCGAACGCGTAGAACGCCGCGCCCATCGCGAAGGCCGTCACGACGTCGAGCGCGAGCGTGACGCGCACGCCGGAGCGGACGCGGTCGATGCGCCCCGCGCCGTAGTTCTGGCCGGTGAACGTGGTGACGGCGATGCCGTACGCGGCCGTGACCATCCAGAAAAAGCTGTCGATCTTGCCGTAGGCCGTCCACGCCGCGACGATGCCCGTGCCGAACGAGTTGACGACGGACTGGATGAGCATGTTCGTCACCGAGTACAGGTTCGACTGAAGCCCCGCGGGGATGCCGACGTTCATCACGGACCGCAGCGTGTTCTTGTCGAATTTCGTGTCGGCGGGGATATAGCGGTAGACGCGCGTCGTGTGCGTGAGCGCGCGCAGCGTCAACAGCGCGCTGACGAACTGCGACACGATGGTGGCGAGCGCCGCGCCGCCGACGCCCATCTCAAGCGCCACGACGAACACGAGGTCGAGCGCGATGTTCACGAGGCAGGCGATGATGAGGAAATACAGCGGCCGCTTTGTATCGCCCACCGCGCGCAGGATGCCCGCGCCGATGTTGTACACAAACGACGGGATGACGCCGAGGAAATAGATGCGCAGATACGTCTCGGCCATCGGCATGACGTCCGCGGGCGTGCTCATGAGGCCGAGCGCCCAGCGCGCGAGCACAAGCCCGGCGGCCGTGAGCACCGCGCCGCCCGCGAAGGCCAGCGCCATCGACGTGTGCACGGTGCGCCGCACGCCGGAGAAATTGCCCGCGCCGAAGTGCTGCGCGGTGACGACCGTCGCGCCGGACGAGATGCCGACGAACAGGTTCACGACAAAGTTCGCGAGGATGCCCGTCGTGCCGCCCACGGCCGCGAGCGCCTGCGTGCCGACCGTCTGGCCGACGATGACGGCGTCGGCCGTGTTGTACAGCTGCTGAAAAAACGTTCCGAACAAGATGGGAAAGAAAAAGTACAGGATCTCCCGGTACACCGGCCCGGTGAGGGCGCGGCTTTGCTCGTTCATAACTCCATTCCTCCGCAAAAAGATCTGTGTGATGTTCCCTGCCATTGTAGCACACGCCGCGTGCGTTGTACACGGGCGGAAAAGACAAAAAACACGGCGCGGCGAAAAAATATTTTGCACAGGGTCTTGCACTTTTCGGCCGGCGGGTGCATGATAAGGAGATGAATGATCCGATTCCCATTTGCTTTACGAAAGGATTTGACATGAAAGCTCTGTTTTCGCCCGCCGCAGCGCCGGACGGGCTGCGTTTTTCCAATCATGACCTCGTTGTGCTGATCGGGCCGCTGGTGCTGGAGCAGCTGCTGGTGGTGACGGTCGGCATGGCCGACACGATGATGGTCTCGGTGAACGGCGAGTGGGCCGTGTCCGGCATCTCGCTGGTGGACCAGATCAACACGCTGATCATCCAGGTGTTTGCGGCTCTGGCGACGGGCGGCGCGGTCGTGGCCAGCCAGTACCTCGGCCGGCGCGACGCGGACAGCGCCTCGGCCTCCGCCCGCCAGCTGATATACGCGATGACGGCGCTGTCGGTGTGCATCGCGGTGCCGATCCTGATCTGGAACGGCCACATCCTGACGTTCGTGTTCGGCAAGGCCGAGCCGGCCGTCATGCAGGCGGCCGAGACGTATTTATGGCTGTCGGCGCTGTCGTATCCGTTCATCGGCGTGTACAACGCGGGCGCGGCGCTGTTCCGCTCGATGGGCAACAGCCGCGTGTCGCTGTTCGCGTCGCTCATTATGAACGTCATCAACATCGGCGGCACCGCCATCCTGATCCTCGGCTTTCACATGGGCGTCGCGGGCGCGGCCATCGCCAGCCTTGCGTCGCGCGCGGCGGCGGCGGCGCTGATCGTGTGGCTGCTGGTCAGCCAGCACAACCCCATCCATCTGCGCGGCATCCTGCGCGTGCGGCTCGACGGCGGACTGCTGCGCTCCATTTTGACGGTGGGCATCCCGTCGGGCATCGAAAACGGCATGTTCCAGGTGGGCAAGCTGCTGGTGGCGAGCCTCATCACCAGCTTCGGCACCGCGGCCATCACGGCGAACGCCATCTGCAACAACATCGCGGCGTTCTCGAACATCCCCGGCTCGGCGATGGGCCTCGCGATGATCACGGTCATCGGCCAGTGCGTCGGCGCGAAGGATTTCGATCAGGCGCGCTACTATGTCCGCAAGCTGATGCTCGTGTCGTTCCTCGGCGTCGTGACGATGAGCGCCGTCATCTTCTTTGCCTCGCCGCCGCTGATCGAGGTGTATCAGCCCAGCGAGACGACGTACGAGCTGGCGCTGACGGTGCTGCGCTTCTACTGCGTGTGCTGCCTGTGGTGGGTGCCCAGCTTCACGATGCCGAACGCCCTGCGCGCCGCCGGCGACGCGAAGTTCACGATGGGCGTGAGCATGGTCTCGATGTGGCTGTTCCGCGTGGCCTTCTCCTATGTGCTGGGCAGCTGGTTCGACATGGGCCTGTTCGGCGTCTGGGCCGCGATGGTCATCGACTGGGCTGTCCGCGCCGTCTGCTTCACCATCCGCTACCGCTCCGGCAAATGGCAGAACGCCCGCGTGATTTAACAGGCCGGCCTGACCCTTTGGCACCGTCCCCTGCGGCTTGTAAAAAAACTGCGTCCCCTGAGTCACAAGGGGACGCAGTTTTTTAATCATCAGCTGCGGATGGCGATAAAGGGCAAATTATGTCTGTTGCTGTGTTTCGCTCTCCCAGTCCACGTCGAAGGGGATGCGGCGGAAGAAGTATTTTTTGTCGTCGCCGGTGATGGCGCGGACGACGCGGCAGGGGTTTCCGGCCGCGACGACGCCGGGCGGGACGTCGCGCGTGACGACGCTGCCCGCCCCGATAACGCTGCCCGCGCCGATGGTGACGCCCGGGCAGATGACGGCGGACGCGCCGATCCAGACGTCGTCGCCGATCGTGATGGGCCGCCCGTACTCATAGCCGGAGCGCCGCGCGTCCGGGTGGACGGGGTGCCCGGCCGTGTAGATGCCGACGTTCGGCGCGAGCATGACGTTCGAGCCGATGGCGACGGGCGCGATGTCCAGAATGATGCAGCCGTAATTCGCGTAAAAATAGTCTCCGACCGTGAGATTCGAGCCGTAGTCGCAGCGGAACGGGGCTTCGATGTACGGCTCCGCGCCGTGCGCGCCGAGCAGCTCGTCCAGAATGGCGTCGCGCCGCGCGTTATCGTCCGGGTCGAGCGCGTTGTACTCCGTCCACAGCCGCTTCGCGCGCATCCGCGCCTCCGGCAGCCCGTCCAGCCATGCCTTGTACGGCAGGCCCGAAACCATGCGTTCACGTTGATTCACAGAACATCTCTCCTCTGTCTGATATGAAATCGCCGGGGACGCACCTTGACCACCCTCCCGCAGGGGACGAACCTTGACCAACAAGCAGCAGGGGACGGTGCCAAAGGGCAACAAGCGCCTGTCAAAAATCGGAGGGGACGAGGGCGTCGCGGGTTTCGTTGAAGGCGAGGGGCGCGGCGGTGTTGCGGGTATAGCGCAGCATGTCGCGCACGCGGGGGCGCTCCTCGGCGGTGTACAGCAGCCACGCGGCGCCCTCGCGCTTGGCGCGGCCGGTGCGGCCGATGCGGTGGGTGTAGTGCTCGTTCGACTGCGGCACGTCGTAGTTGAAGACGGCGTCCACGTCGTCGACGTCGATGCCGCGCGCCGCGACGTCCGTCGCCACAAGGACGGGCAGCTTGCCCTCGCGGAAGCGCGCCATGATCTTGTTGCGCTCGGCCTGCGAGAGGTCGCCGTGGAGGCAGTCGACGTCAAAATTCAGCCGCGCGAGCTGATTCGCCAGCATCGCGGTGGTGTACTTCGTGTTGCAGAAGATCATCACGCGCTTGTAGCCGAAGTGCAGGATGAGCTCCGACAGGTCCGCCAGCTTGTTGCGGCCGGTCGTGAGCATCATGAACTGGTCGATCTTCGGCGCGGAGTCCTCGACGGGCTGGACCGTGATCTCGACCGGGTCGCGCTGATAGAGCCAGCCGATGTCCATGACCTCGCGGCTGATCGTCGCGGAGAACATCGCGAGGCGCTGCTTCGACTTGATGGTGTCGAGAATTTTGCGCACGTCCTTGTAGAAGCCCATGTTGAGCATCTCGTCGGCCTCGTCCAGCACGATGTCGCGCACGTGCGACACGTCGATGGTGCGGCGGTGGATGTGGTCCTGAAGCCGGCCCGGCGTCGCCACGACGATCTGCGGGCCTTTTTTCAGCTGCTCGATCTGCTTGTTGATATTCGCGCCGCCGTACGCGCAGACGATGCGCACATCCGGCAGGAAATGCGCGAGGTCGCGCAGGTCCTCGGTGATCTGCTGCGCCAGCTCGCGCGTCGGCGCGAGGATGACGGCCTGCGGAACGCTTTTCGACGTGTCGAGGCTCATGATGAGCGGGATGCCGAACGCGCACGTCTTGCCCGTTCCCGTCGGCGCCTTGGCCGTGACGTCGCGGCCCTCGAGCATCGGCGGGATGGCCTTTTCCTGCACCTCCGTCAGCTCGGTGAAGCCCATGCGCTCCACGGCCTTGTGCAGCGCCTCGGGCATGTTCAGTTCACTGTATTGCATCGCGATGATTCTCCCTTTTTTCTGGTCATACATTAAGATTATGACAAGATGCGCGTGAAAATGCAACGTGGCCGCGCGCGTAATAAATATCCCCCGGCGAAGCCGGGGGTTTTTCACAGACGGGTAAAACCCTGGAATACTAGCGCACGCGTCACGTCGCGTTGGTACGGTCTGCCAGCCGCGAAAGATTGTTACTTGCCGCCCGTAA
>CALXIU010000186.1 GCA_944388415.1 uncultured Ruthenibacterium sp.
CCATCTTCGCAAGCGGTTTCTTCGGACACGCGACGCGCGCGCCGACCGCCTTGGCGCAGTCGATGGACGAACCGCCGCCGAAGCCGACGATGGCCGTGCACTTTCCCTCATGGTACATCGCGAGCGCCTCCTCAACATTCGCGGTCGTGGGGTTCGCTACTGTTTTATCATATACACGGTAGCAGATGCCGTCGGATTCCAGCTGACGGCACAGCGGATCATACAGTCCGAGTTTTGTGATGGCGCTGTCCGTCACGATGAGCACGCAGGAGACGCCGTGGGCGCGCAGCGTCTGTGACAGCTCGCGCACGTTTTTCAGCGCCTTGGGGCGGCGGTACGGCATGACGGGAAGCGCCGCGCGGAACGCGGTCTGGTACGTGCGGCAAAACGCCTTGTTCATCTGTTTCATTTCATCTGATCTCCTTCTGCGTGTTCATCCGTAAGTCTGTGCAAATTGTCCGCGATCTCGTTCAGCGCGCCGTAAAAACTGCGCCGGCGCGCATCGCTCATTTCCGCCTGCACCGCGCCGACATACGACGCGATCAGTTCGCCGACGCGGCGCGCGGCTTCCTGTCCGGCGTCTGTCAGCACC
The DNA here is from genome assembly GCA_944388415.1 of uncultured Ruthenibacterium sp. Lineage (GTDB taxonomy): Bacteria > Bacillota > Clostridia > Oscillospirales > Ruminococcaceae > Ruthenibacterium. The sequence goes on from CALXIU010000186.1 coordinate 593, forward strand.
GCACGGCTGCGGTAGCGGCGCTGGTCGTCGTCGTCCGGATAGACGACGAGCCCCGCCTGCTCGAGCTGCGCCATCGCGCGCGAGACGGCGGCTTTGTCCTCGTCGCACAGCGCGGCGAGCTGCGCGCCCGTCAGGCCGTCCGGCGCGCGGGACAGCCGGTAGAGATACAGCGCGTGCGCGCCGCGCAGCCCCATGCGGGCCATCTCGCGGCTTTTGATCTTCTGGATGTCCTTGTAAATGCGCGAGACGGAAAATACAAACGATTCAAACAGTCTCTCCACGGCTCTCCCCCCTTGCTTGCAGATTTGTTTTACACCTTTCTTGTTGATTTGTCAACATCTTGTGAAACAAAAGGCCGCCTGCACAAAGCAAGGCGGCGCAGAGAGCTGAAAATTATTCGTTTTTCCCGGCGAACGCGCTGCGCGCCACGGCGACGGATAAGGCGCACGCGAACGCGTAGAACGCGCAGTACAGCGCGAGCGACACGAGCACCGCGGCGATGTTCCTGTTTGCTGCCGCGCCGGCAGCGGCGAGCGAGAGCACCATGCCCGCGAAGGCGGCGAGCGGCCACCGCACGCGCCGGACGGACAGACGCGCCGCGACCGCTGAGAGCAGCGCGCCCGCGAAGGCGAGCGGCGACAGCTCCGCGACCATGAGGAAATCCATCAAAAAGCGTCCGGCCATGACGCTGGAGACAGCGCTCGTGACGAGCATCCACACGAGCGGGCCGAGCGTCAGGTACGCCGCGACCACGGCGAGCGCGCGGGCTGTAAAGGGTCTTTTCATGGCTGTCCCCTCCCCTCAGGTTTTGTCCGCGCCGTAGCGCAGCGTCTTGTAGATCGTGACGCCGGTCTCAAGCGCCGCGATGAGGACAATCAGCGCAAGGATCGCATTGGATACGGCCCCGGCGTCCCAGTGCAGCAACAGGCCGCCGGCCCCCGTCAGATTCTCGTCGAGCGCAAGCTCCAGCTGGAGCGAAAAGTTGGGATTCCAAAGCGGCATTGCTTTCAGAAGAACGGCGCTCAATACGATGACCGACAGATTGCAGACAATGCTGCTGGCCATCACAATTTTACAGTAATACCCGGCCACAAGGCGCACGATCTCATCGGCGAGAGAAAGCAGCATACTCAGCGCGAAAACAGGCAAAATGACATTCCACTGAGCGAGGTTGAACAGCGGGATGAACGCGACGCCGTCGTCCTGAGCGACGATCGCCGCAAAAAACTGCGGCGAGAAGAGCAAAAGCGCGCAGAAGAGCACAATGAACACCACGCCCACGGCGCTGTCCGCACGGCTGATGACGGCGCGTTTATCCGGAACGGGAGACAGAAAAGCCGGCGTCCAACGCGGCCGCGCCGCGCGGGATTCACGTTCCAGTTCACCGACGCTCCACTTTTTCTCCTTCTCCAGATCGAGCTTCACTTTCTGCCGTTCAATCACGGCGAACACAAGCGTGACCGCGCCGAACGCGCTGAGGCCCGCCTGAGCGGCGCTGACAAACGCGTTCGTCAGCCCGGCGCTCATCCCGATGACCGTCATGCCGACAATGTTCGTCTGAGCCGGCACGGCCGCGATCACTCCCGTCCAAAGCGAAACGGCGAACACCGGAATGATCGAGCAAACAAGCACGATGCGCATGAGCCAAACATAACTGTCATAATATTCGGCGCTGATCAGGCAGCGCTGCGCGCCCGCGTAGCGCCGGGCCATCTCCGCCGGGTCGCCCAGTTCGGTCAGCGCGGCCTCAATCGAGCCCTTTGCCTCGGCCATATCAGTGATGAGTTCTTCCAGCTCACGCCGCACTTCCTCCCGCTGGCCGCGCGGCAGACGCCGCGTCACCTGATACAGATAGCGTTCCATCAGATCCCGTTCATGTGCCGTCATGATTCTTCCTCCTTCAAAAGCTGCTGCATCCCCGCGGACAGCTCGGCCCACTGGCGGCGCAGCGCGCCATAGATTTCCGTGCCAAACGACGTCCGGCAATAATATTTTCGCGGCTTCGGGCCGTCTGTCTCCCAGCGGCTCTCCAAAAGCCCCTGCCCCTCCAGCCGCCGCAGAAGCGGATAGAGCGTGTTTGCGTCAATGGGCACGCCGTGTTCCTCCAAGTCCTGCACAAGCGCGTAGCCATATTTCGGCGCGGCCAGCCGACTGAGCACGCTGAGTACCAGCGTTCCCCTCCGCAATTCCAGAACAAGCGCGGACAGCGGATCTTTCTCCTCACCCATTGCCGTCACCTCCTGGTGTCATTATACTGTATATCACACAGTATTGTCAATATAAAATTATAGTGTTATATACAAAGCTCGCATCTCATTTCCCTGCTCTGGTTTTCACTGTTGCTGTTGCAAAAAAAGTAGTATAATATGGTATAATAATCATATCGCGCGCATTTTCAGCGCGCAACACCGCAAAAGGAGTGAACGCAGTGCCCGTTCCCATGACGCGCCTCTCGGCGGCAGAGTACGATCACATTCTGTACGGACATCTGACGCCGGGTATGGCGGTGGCCTATCTGCGGGAGGAGCGCATCCCGCTGCGCAGCTTTGCAGAGACGCTTCGGAGCATGTACCCGGAGCCGGATCTTCTGGACAAACTGACCAATTTTTATCTTTTGGTGGAGCCCGGCCAAAACCAGCAATCGCTGAACAGGAAGCTGCGCAACTGGCTTTCAGGGCGCAATCAGCCCTCCTCCCGGGATGACTTTTTCCGCATTGCGTTCGCGCTGAGGCTCGGCGAGCAGCAGCTGAACCATCTGCTGGGAGCGTTCACCGGCTACGGCATCCAGTACCGCAGCGGCCGCGAGGTGGTGTTCGTCTGGTTTTTGCGCAACGGATACGGCTATCTGGAGGCGCGGGCGTTCTTCAGGGCCCTTCCGCCGGAACAGGGCGCGGAACAGCTTCAAGAGGGCTGGACGTCTCATCTGACGCACGAGGTGCAAAACGAATTTCAGATGATCCAGACGACGCAGGACCTGCGCGCCTGTTACATGAAAAACATCGGCCGCTTCGGCAGTATGCATCTGCGCAGCTACTATTACTTTGAGCGGTATCTCGATCAGCTGATCCACCCTGCTCCGGCGTGGGACGGCGGGCGCGAGGCGGACTATTCCATCGAGACCGTGATGAACAACTATCTTTCGATGCAGATGCCCGCCGCGCGCAACCGGTCAAGCTACACGCTCATCCAGAAGCTCATCAAGCAGAACTGGCCCAATGCCACCGCGCTCAAGAACATCCGCAACCACGTGGAGGATGTTCCTCGCAAGCTGCTGATCCTGCTGTACGTGGTGACGGAGAACGGCGGCAGCGCGTACGACCCGTACCGCGAACTGGACGAGACATACATCACGCTGGAGGAGCGCGTGGAGGACCACTGGTGGACGCTGAACGCCATGCTGAACGACTGCGGCATGGCGCCGCTGGACACGCGCAACCCGTTCGACTGGCTGATCCTTTACGCCATCGCCGCGGACGACAGTGAATTCATGAGCGACCGGATGGAGCAGGTCATCGCCCGGTTGTTCGGCGACGAAGAAGACACAGAGCCGCGCGCCTGAGACAGGCGCGCGGCTCTGTGCTTGTTTATTCCGTCCCGCTGACAGGCGCTGTACCTGTGAAGGTCCCGCCGCCGCTCGTGATGATCTTTGCATTGTAATACGCGGCCATCGTGCCCTGATTGTCCACCGTGCCCGTCACGCGCATCGGCTGATCGAAGCGCATTTCACCGGTGTTCGTCAGGCTTCCGGAGACCTCCGTCTGCGTGAAGATCTCCGTCCGGCCCCCGGCGTTCAGCGTGCCCTCAAGCCGGAAGACGTACTCACTGTGATTGACTCCGAAACTGATAAAGCTGTCGGACGCAGCGCTGACCGCCGTCGCCTCATCCATCACGGTTTCGCCGTTGTTGATCAGCAGCTCCCCATGGGAGGAGATGTCAATCGTGCAGGCGAGAAGCTCCAGATCCTGCACGCAGCGCAACACGCAGTCGCTTTCGATCTGCACTGCCGACTGCGCCATGCGCAGGCCGCGCAGAGCGACCATATGCCCGCCTTCACTCAAGGTCACCGGCGCGCCGTTCAGCTCAAAGCTGCTGAGTACGACTAGCTCCGCTCCCGTTGTGACTTCGGCGGAGCCGCACTGTGTGAGCGATGACGCCGCCATCGCCGCCCCGTCGGACAGAGCCAGCGCTCCGCCGCCGAGGTCGATCGCGCCCTTGAGCATGGCGTCCTTCCCGGAGAGCGTCAGCCCGCCGCCGGAGAAGGTCAGCGTGCCGTTCAGAACCTCCACGCCCTTCATCACCGTCAGATCGCCGTTCACGGTCAGGTCGCCGTCTATGGTCACGAGCGTGCAGGCTTCGTCCGCAAGCGCGTCGCGCAGCTCCTTTTCCGAGGACGCCTGCCGCGCACCGCTGCGGTCGAGCACCGCCAGCACGCCGCCGTTGTCCACATGGTTCGGGAATTCGAGCGGCTCTGCGCCGGACCACTCCAGAAGGCCGGCGTGGCCGAGCGTGCTGCCGGATGCAAACTCCAGCGCGCCCTCGCCAAACAGATAACCGCTATTGCCCAGACTGGCGCCGTCCCCGACCAGGATCGCGCCGTCGTTTTCCAAAAACGCCTCATTGCGCAATTCGCCGCCTTCGAGCACGATCTCCCCGGCGTTGTAGAGCCGGAGGCCGGCCGTCAGCGTGATGTATCCCTCTTTGATGACGAGCGAACCCGCGTTGAAAAATACATCGTTGAAGAAATTCAGGAAGCTCTCGCCGCTCTCACCCTGCTGCGTCAGGACGCCCATGTTGAAGACGTTGAAGGCCAGGTTCTGCGTATCGAAGAGGGTAAGCTCGCCGTAATTGAGCAGCGCGCCCGCGCAATCCAAATACCATTCGCCGGAGGCGGAGCCGTAGTTCACGAACACACCGACGTCGTCGATGCGGTCCCCGTCCCAGTCGCCAAAATTGAGCGGGCCCTCGAGCGAGCCGCGGTTGATGAGGATGCTGCCGTCGATCACCCAGTGCTGTGCGTCGCGCGCATCCGGCATCCCGCTCCGGCGGGTGGTCACCGTCACGCCCTCGCTGATGAGGACCGGGACGCGCATGATGCAGCCCTCGTCGAGGCGAAGCTCCAGATCCGAGTCGATGACGATGGCGCTGACCGATCGGTCGCTCATCGCGTCGTCGAATTCATCCCACGTCGTCACGTGAGCGGCATCCGCAAAAAGCTCTTCCTCACACAGAACGAGAAAGCGGTCGTCGTTTCCCGCCTCGCCGAAGACTTCGCCGTTCATCGACGCGCTTCCGCCGCTGTCAACGGTCAGGTCGTTCTCGTGCTCCAGCCAGACGACCGTCTCGCCATCCAGCACGCCGGACGAGCCGACGCGGATCGCGCCGCCGTCCACCGTGCGCAGCAGCGCCATGTTGTGCGCGCTGCCGTCGATCTGCAAGTAGCCCTCGCCGCTGACGGTCACATTATGACGCAGTTCAAGCGATGCGCCCCGCTCCACAAGAAGCGGCTTTGTCAGCTCAAGCTCTCCGCTTTGGAGGCTCAGCTCGAGGCCGGACGGCAGAACGATCGCCGCGATGTTTTCATCGTCCAGCATCCCGCGGAGTTCCTCCTCCGTGGTTCCGGGGAACGTCTCGGCGTCCTTGAAACGGTCGATCTCGACGTCCGCCATCTCTGTTTCCGAGGCGGAGACCGCCGAGGCCGAACTGGACGAGACGGGCGTCGTTTCGTTTCCGAGGAGCGCCGCGCCGAGCGCGATCACCACGACGGCCGCCGCTCCCACGCTCATCCACAGCGCGGGCCGTTTCCAGAGGGGGACGTCCCGCCTTTCGGGCTGCGGTGTGCCGGGAACCTCCGATGCGCCGGGAACGTCCGGCGTGTCAGAAATATCCTGTGTGCCGGGGATCTCAGGCGTTTCGGGAACGTCCGGCTTGTCGGGGACCTCCGGCTTGCTGGGTGCCTCCGGCGGTTCGGGAGCCTCCGGCTTGTCGGGATCATCCGGCGGTTCGGGGATGACCACCGGCTCCGTGTAGAGCGCGGCGTGCAGTTCCTCCACCGTCTGATACCTGCGGTTCGGGCGGATGGCAAGGCCGCGAAGCAGCGCAGTCTCCTGATGGGGCGGAAGCTCCACGCCCAGCTTGCTGGGCAGGAGCAGCGTCTCCTCCGCGATGCGGTCGAGCGCCTGGGGCGGCGCTTTGCCTGTCAGGCAGTAGTAAATGGTGGCGCACAGAGCATAGATATCCGTCCACGGCCCCTGCCCTTTTTGCTGGTATTGCTCCAGCGGGGCATAGCCGTGCTTGAGCGCGATGGTCAGCGTCTCCGTGCCGCGCGTCGTCTCGCGGGCGCAGCCGAAGTCCAGAAGGCGCACCTTGCCGTTTTCAAGCATCAGGTTGTCCGGCGAGATATCGCGGTGGATCAGCCCGCTCTCGTGCATCATGGCGAGCGCCTGGAACAGCGGTTCGATCGTCCGGAACAGTTCTCTGGGCGGGATGCGTCCGCCGTACTGCTCCGTCAGATCGCTGAACGTCGTGCCCTCGATGTATTCCATGACGATGTACGCGGTGTTGTTCGCCTCGAAGAAATCGCGCACACCGACGATGACCTGCTGCTTGTCCATGCGCGCCATCGTTCTGGCTTCTTCAAGGAATTTCTGCTTGCCGCGCTCGAAGCTCTTGGCGGAAAGGCCCATAAAGCTCGTCACGTTCAGCGTCGCGGACGCGTTGCGGGTGGAGCGGTCAACGGGATAATACTCCTTGATGGCGACTTTGAGTTCCAGACGGAGGTCGCAGCCGATGTACGTGATGCCGAAGCCGCCCTCTCCCAGCACACGGCCGACGAGATACCGTCCCTGCAGGACGGTGCCCGGCGGCAGATGGTGCGGGGAAGGCACGTAATTGCCGGAGGTGAGCCCGCAGACGGGACAGCTCTCGCCCTCCTGCACCGGCGTCATGCAATAGGTGCAGAAATGTTTACCCACAGACCACACCTCCTCTCACGGCAGTCATTGATTCTATCATGACAGAAAACCCATTTTTTCACAAGTACTTTCCTCTTGAACCATTCAGTTACTGGAACAGCAGAATGACGATCAGGATCAGCAGCACAAGGATCAGCGCGCCCGCGCTGATGAGCAGCCCGATGCCGTACTTCCGCACGAAGTCCTCCACGGAGAAGCTTCCATTCGTCCCGGCATTGACGTTCCGCACCTGTTTGCCGCCCTGCACCAGATTTCTGAACGGCCACTGCACTCTCGTGGCGGGCAGCGTCTGTTCCAGACGGGACGCAAGCTCCTCCATCGTCTGCGGCCGCTGTGTCGGCTGGATGTTCAGTCCCCACAGGAGAAGCTGCTCCTGTTCTTTCGTCACGGATGCGCCGAGGCTGCCCGGCGGCAGGAGCGGATCGATCCCGCCGTCGTAAACGGCCCCCAGCCGGTTCGGCGCGGCGGGCGGGATCTTTCCCGTGATGCAATAGTACAGGCAGGCGCACAGCGCGTAGATGTCCGTGTACGGGCCCTGTCCCCTTGTCTGGTACTGCTCGATGGGCGCGAAGCCCGGCTTGAGAATGACGGTCATCGAGCGGCCGTCCTCCATCGAGCGCGCGCAGCCGAAATCGAGAAGCGTCAGCGTGCCGTCCGGCATCATCATCACGTTGTCGGGTGCGATGTCGCGGTGGAGCACCCCCGCTCTGTGCAGGCGGCCGATGTCGCGCATCAGCGGCAGCATCTTGTTCAGAAGGATCCCCGGCTCAAACCTCTCCTGCGTCTGGAGGATCTGGCTCAGCGTGACGCCGTTCAGATAATTCATCACCATGTACGCGGTGTTGTTCGCCTCGAAGAAATCGAGTACATGCACGATCGACGGCGTGTCGCTCACGGCGCGGATCATACTGGCCTCGCTGAGGAAGCTGTTCATCCCCTTGCGGTACGCCTCCTCCATCTGCGCCGCGGGCATTACCGCCAGATCGGGCTGGCGCTGCGGCTGGCAGCGCATCGGGAAATATTCCTTGATCGCGACCACCATGCCGGACCCTGTCTCCTTGGCGACGTACGTGATGCCGAAGCCACCCTCGCCCTTGGCCTTTCCGAACAGGAACGTGTGGCCCTCGGCGCTGTGCAGGACGGTGCCGACCGGCAGCTGGTGCGGCGCTGCGGTGATGTTCACCTGCTGTCCGCACGAAGGGCAGAACGCGCTGCCCGGAGTGACGGTCCGCATACAATGCGGGCAAAACTGCTCCGGCATATCAGCCCTGCCTCCTCTCCGCGATCACAAAGCTCTGCGCCTGCGAGCCGAGCCAGAACACCTCGCCCGGGCGGATGCGGATCGCCTGTTCCGACGCCAGACGGCTGCCCGGCGTCACGAACGTCCCGTGCGTGGAGCCGAGGTCTTTCAGGAAAACACCGCCGTCCTCAAACCAGACGGCGCAGTGGCGGCCGCTGACGCCCGGCGTATCAGCCGGGAACACGACGCCGCAGCGCTGCGGATCTCGGCCCAAGACGACCTGGCCCGTCTTGTCAATGCGGAAGCGCTTGCCTTCGAGCGCACCCGCGACGCCCTGGATGCGGAACCCGGAGTCCGACGAAACGGGCGCGGGCGGGGGCGGGGCGATCGTGCGGTCGGACGGCGCCACCGTTGACTTTTGCTCCACCGGCACGGACGCGGGCACCACGACCTGCGCCGGGGTCTGAGCCGCGCCTTTCCGCTTCACAAGCAGGACGGCGACCGCAATCACAATGCCGATGACGACCACGGCACCGGACGCGATCCAGACGATGAGCAGATTCCGTCCGCCCGCCATCTCATAGGGAACGCCGTTTGATTTCAGCATGGGGAGGAGTTCGTCGATATTGATCGCATAATGGACCCGCTCGTTGTTGGAAGAATTGAAAACAGTGTGCGTGTTGACGCCCAGCACCGCGCCGCTCTCGTCGATCAGCGGGCCGCCTGAATTTCCTCCGAAAATGTTCGCGTCCGTCTGGATCTGCGAGACGCCCGTGCCGCTGGACGTGAGCAGCCGGCTGATGACGCCCTTGCTGATCGTCACGTCCGTCTCACTGCGTGCAGAGATGGACGAAACATATTCTGTCTCGGCGATGCTGGGATAGCCGACGGTGTACACCGTGTCGCCCACCATGTCCTCCGTCGGGCTGCGGAATTTGACGGCGGCCCGCTTGTCTGTAGACGTCACCAGCTTCAGCACCGCCAGATCGGCGATGGAATCGCTTTCCACCACAGAGGCCTCGATGTAGTCGTCCTGGCCGAAATAGACACGGATCGCGGTGTGAGCGCTGACGACAGTCGGCTGCTCTCCCTCGAGGACGATGTCGAACGGTTCTCCTGCTCCCAATTCGAGATAATACTCCACGACATGGTGATTGGTGATGAGATACTGCACCGGTTCGCCGGACTCACCGACGAAAAAGCCGGTGCCCCAGCCGAACTCCTCCCAAATGTCCAGATATTCCGCGCCCGTGGCCACCACGGCGACGTTGTGGCGTGAATCGGACGCTGCCGTGGACGTGCCGTCCGCCCACACGGAACCAACGAGGCATGTCAGCAGACAGGCAACCGTCAAAAATACCGCAATCGCTCTTTGTTTCATAGGTTCTTCTCCTCTCTTTTCCGCTGCGCATTACTGCGCCGCCCAGATGGCGGCCGCGGTGTTGTTGTCGTTGTCGGGCGGGGTGCGCTCCTTCATCAGGCGGCGCATCGCCTCCAGCCACTCGTCCGGCGAGGCGGAGGCGGACAGCTCCCGTTCCATCTCCTGCTCATAGACGTACTCCCAAAAGCCGTCCGAGCACAGCAGGAACGCGTGCTCGCCCGCCTCCAGCTCGCCGCCGCCCGTCTCGGCCTCCACGTCCCCCTGCTGGCCAAGCGCGCGAAAAATGCAGCTGCGGTCCTCGTGGAACCGGATCTGCTCTGGTGTGATCTGTCCCAGCAGCACCGCGATCTGCGACGCGCTGTGATCCCGGCTCTGCCACACCAGTTTTCCGTTGACAAAGTGGTAGAGACGGGAGTCCCCGGCGTACGCCCACGCGAAGCGCCCGTCGTCAACCGTGAGGATCACCACGGTGGTCTTCATCTGGCAGGAAGGCGTCTGGAGCGCCACCACCGTGCGGTGGGCGCTCTGCACCAGCTCTTGCAGCTCGTCCGGCGACGCGCCGCCCGTCCATCCGTCCAGAATGGCGCGGACCGCGGCCGCCGATGCCGTCTCGCCGCCTCCGTGCCCGCCGAGCCCGTCCGCAAGCACCGCACACAGGCTGCGCGAGCCCATCCGGCGGATGGACACGGCGTCCTCGTTGCCGTCGCGGCCTCCGACGTCGCTGTAACTCGCCGACCGGAAACGGACACGCGCTTCATCTTCCTCCCGCTCCCTTGTTTTGCGCCCAGCGAACAACATCATGACTGAAGCTCCTTGTTTCTGATGCCGCGGCCGAGAATGACCGCGGTGTAGTTGTCCTGATTGGAATAATTCTTTTCCGCAATGGCGCTGCGGATGCGCTCCACCGCCGTTTCCGGGTCCTCCGCGAGCGCCTGCGCCAGTTCGTCCCCGTCGAGGGCGTTGTACACGCCGTCGCTCATCAGCACCACCTTGTCGCCCGGGCGAAGCGCCAGCGGCGCGGCAGGCATGTCGATGTACGCCAGTTTGCCCATGCCGAGGAAGCTGACGAGCCCGCCTCCCTGCGGATCGCTCAGCGCGGCGGCAAGGCTCATCTCGCCGTTGACGGCGCGCAGCGCGAGGTCGTTTTTATAAATGTGCTCGCGGTTCAGCTGTGTCAGCGCACCGTCCCGGTACAGGCAGATGCGGCTGTCGCCCACGCTGAGAAACGTCAGTTTTTCCTCGCGGATGAGCGCCGCCACAAGCGTTGTTCCGCTCTTGCGAAGCCCGCTTTGCCCCAGCAGGTCATTGACGGACTGCACCGCGCTGCGCGCGAGCGCCAGCATCGTCTGCTCGGGGTCGTCCGGGGTGCGGGCGTCCGCGAACGCGTCCAGAACCGCCTGCACGGCGGCGGTGCTCACGCGGTCTCCGTTCGCGAGGCCGCCCATGCCGTCGGCCACCACCGCGAGCAGACCGTGCGTGGCGGCCAGCGCTTCGTCGGACACAGCGAAGCAGTCCTGCTGGGACTCTCGCGCGCCCTGCTCATGCAGTTTGCCGATGAGGATCTGCCCAGCCGGCGGCTGCACCTCTGTGATCTCTTCCGTCTGCGCCTCGATGGGCTGCGCCTTTTTGGCAGCCCTCCTGCGCCGCACGACGAAAAACACGATCAGGGCCACCGCGAGCAAAAGCACCGCCGCGAGCGCCGCGATCAGCCAGACGATGCGGCCGTTTGTCAACCACTCAGCCATCCTTGTTTCCCTCGTCGTTCCAGTTGAATTCTTCTCCGCACAGCGGAACAAACATCAGCTGCGTGGTGCCGATCGTGATGCGGTCGTGCCGGTTCAGCTTTACGCCGCCGCCGATGACCGGCACGTTGTTGACGAGCAGGACATTTTTGCCCAGCTCGTGTGCGATGTAAAATTCGCCCGTCTGCGGGACGTAGGTGATGTTCGCGTCCTTCTCCGCGGAGATCGTCGCGTCGCCGTGGATGCAGATGTCGCCCGTCTCCCGGCCGATGTGGTTGTATCCCGTGTGGATGCGGTAATCTGTTCCGCGGCAGGGGCCCGCCACCGCCACAAGCCAGCCCACGACCGGCGCGGGCGCGCCCACCGGCGTGGAGGTGTCCACAAACTGTGTACTTCCCATCTTTTCCGCGGGCGTGGATACCTTTACAGGGGGCTGTGTTACGCTAAACGGATTATACACATCAGAATTCGCGATCTCCTCTCTTGACAGGTTCGAGACGTTGTTCGCGCCATCTCTGGTGAACGGGTCCACCGTGTGAGGGAATCCGCCCGTGCTGCAATACGGACAGCTGGAATAACGGTTCGCGTCGTAGTAGTGGCCTTTGGGGCAGCTGATGATCTTCTGTTGAATCTCTGCCATGATACGATCCTCCTGTACAAGAAATATTCATTGCGTGCGAGCGCGGCTCACACGTTCATGATCTGAAACTGGATGCCGGAGCTGCCGAGGTAAAAACGCGTTCCCGCGGCGACCGGCGTGGGATAATTCGGAGGGAGCTGACGTCCGTCCGCAAGGAACGTCCCGTGCCGGGAACCGAGGTCTGCCAGCATGAGAACGCCGTTTTCATTGCGCAGGCAGCAGTGCCGCGTGCTGACACCCGGCGTCCCCTCGGGGAACCGGACGCGGCAGGAAGCGTCGCGCCCAAAGAGGATGCCGCTGCCCACCGGGAAGCTCTGTCCCTGCATGGGGCCGGAGAGACACAGCACCACAGGGCCGTGCGCGCTGTTCCGGCGCATGTGATTCTGGTTCACGACCTGCCAGCCACCCATCTCCTTGGGATTTGGGCCGTATTCATTGGGCCCCGGCTGACTGTCCTCCGCGAGCCAGACGATCAGCAGAATGGTTCCCACCATCGGCAAAAACGACAGGAAGAACCACAGTCCGCTGCGTCCCACGTCGTGCAGCCGCCGCCAGCAGACGGAGAGGCTCGGCACGGCGGTGGCAAGCGTGAACATCGGGATCAGCGCCGCCATCGGCGGCAGCAAAACCGCCAGCAGGCTCAGCGCCAGAAGCACGCCCCAGTAAAACAGGATGAAATACCAGAATTCGCTGCGCCGGGACCGGCCGTTGAAATTGGCGTAATTGGAAAATACGCGTCCGATCGCATCGGAAAAGTTCATATCGACACCTCTTTCTCGTGCGGAGCTGCCCGCCTCTGTTCGATGTCTGCATTGTATCACAGGTAAAGTGGCCTCCCGTCCAACACGTTTCCACGCGCAGAGAAAAAGCCCTCCGAACGTCTGAAGACGTCCGGAGGGCTTTGTGAAGCAAACAAAAAGCGCCGGAGCAAGGCAAGCCTTGCTCCGGCGTGGTGCCGCTAACCGGGGTCGAACCGGTACGGAATCTCTTCCGAAGGATTTTAAGTCCTTTGTGTCTGCCTATTCCACCATAGCGGCATTTGCAGAGGGTAACAGTATTATTGTACCGCAATTCACGAGGAAAGTCAATCAGAAGGCCCGGTGCGTTTTGCACCGGGCCTTCGCGCTTACTGCATACTCTCGGGGACGTAGCTTCCGAGCCATGCGTCGCCGAACATGAGGTCGTATTGCAAAATCCACCGCTCGTTGTAGCTCTCGAGCTGCTCGTCGGTCAGCTCCGTGGAGAACGAGCCGTCCGGCTCGACCGCGACGCCGTGCGTGAACGCGGGCAGGATCTCCATCTGCTGGAGAAGATACTCGAACCACAGCGGCTTTTCGAGACCGTACAGTTCCATCATCACCGGCGAGATGTTGTACGACGCGACGGTGCCGAGGTCGATCTCCGTGTCGTCGTAATTGCTCCAGATCAGAAGGTCGGTCTGGCGCAGCTTCGGGCTGTTCGTCTCGCCCTTGCCGATATAGCCCGTCAGCTCATACAACTCGTAGCCCTTGCCGACGGGGTTGAAGTGGTCGCCCCAGAACACGATGATCGTCGGCTCGTCCACCTGCGAGAAGTAGTCCGTCAGCTCGCCGAGCGCGGCGTCCGCCTCGTGGATGCCGGTGGCGAAGTCGCGCAGCTGCGAGATCGTCGTGCTGCTCATGCCGTCGGGATACGAGACGATGTTGACGAGTTCGTCCTCTGGGTAGCGGCTCTCGTCGTACGTCGTGTGGTTCTGCATCGTGACGGCGTGGATGAACACGGGCCCGTCCTCGCTGCGCGCTTCGTACTCCTCGATGATGCGGGACGTCATCTCCGCGTCGGAGATGAAGCCGCGCTTCTTGTCGGGGTTCGTGAAGTCCTCCGCGGCGATGAACGTGTCGATGCCGAGGTTCGGATACGCGGTGTCACGGCTCCAGAACTTGCGGTAGTAGCCGTGAATGGCAAGTGTCTCGTACCCCTCGCTCTTGAGATATTGCGCGATGGAGAACATGTCGTGCGTGACGTGCTGCTGGTACGGCTTACAGCCAGACGGCAGGTACTCGATGGAATAGCCCGTCAGCGCCTCGAACTCGACGTCGCACGTGCCGCCGCCGAACGACGGCGAGAAGATATAGCCGTGCGCGGCCTCCTGCTGGAGGCGGTGCAGGTTGGGCGTGAGGTCGACGTCGTACTCGATGCCCTCGAGACGCGTGAGGTCGAAGAACGACTCGTTCATCACAAAGATGATGTTGGGCGTCTGGACGGCGTCCTCCGCCGTCGCGCCGTACGAATCCGGATACGGCGTCTCGCGCTTTTTCGCGGCCGCGCGCGTCTCGCCGGCAATCTCGTTCACGAGTTCCTCGGAGTACTCCTCCGGCGGGTCGATGTCCAGCACCTCGAGATTCGACAAAAAGCCCAGAATAACGCCGTGGTTGCGGTAGTAGCGGTCCTGCATCCACATGTCCTGCGCGACACCGAAGCGCGCGAGGACGTCCGCTTTCGTGAACACGCCCAGCACCATGGCCAGCACGGCGGCGAGCAGCACGCCCGTCATCGGCCAGCGCACGCGGCCGCGCATCTCAGGCGGGCGGACGAAAAAGCTGCCGAGGAACAGCGCGAGGAAGATGGGCACGATGATGTACAGCGACGGCTCGATCCGGAGCGTGAGTTTGGACGCGACGCCGGCGAGGTCGCCGATCTGCGAGATGTCCCACGGCAGAAACGGCTCGCCGCGCATCTCGAGCTTATACCACGAGATGACGCCGGGGATGATGGTGAAGATGCCCGTGATCAGCACGGCGGGCCAGTGGCGCTTCGTTAGCATGCACCAGAACGCGTACGCCAGCGCGATGAGCACCCACGTGAGCGCGAACGAGCGCCAGTGCGGGATGAGATTGTCGTTCCAAAAAGACTCCGTAAACCCGTCGCGGTGCGCCCATTCCGTCAGGATGAGCAGCGCGAGCGGCATGAGCAACAGCATGAGCGCATTGAGGATGCCGCTGCGCGTCGCGCGCGGGAGGCGGATGTGTTTCAGTTTCTGCATTTTTTACCTCTTTGCAGGCAGTTCGCCTGTGCAAATCCTTTCTTCGTTCCCTATCTTAGCGCATTTGCGTGTTTTGTCAAGTGCCGCCGAAACTCCAGATTTTAGCTTCCCGGCGCGTTTTTTCGGCCGGCCCGTCGACGAGAACGACGTCAGCGCCGATCGTCCGGATGCGCTGCCACTCGATGCGCGTGTCCTCGCCCCGGCCGAGCAGCCCGAAAAAGCGCGGTTTTCCGAAGATGACAAGGTGCGTGATCACGGCGGAATCCGGTGAAAACACAAGGTCGTCCACGCGGCCGAGGCACGCGCCCGTCGAGAGGTTCACGACTGATTTTTCACACAATTCATACAAAGTCATGCGGTCTTCCCTCCCCTGCGCTTCATTATATTCTACGATGAAGACTTTCTATTCGTTTCAAAATAGTGTATAATAAGGAGCATCAATGAAGAATTGCAGGTGAGATTGCCTTGATCCGAAATATCATCTTTGACCTTGGCGGCGTGGTGGTCGACTTTTCCCCGCGCGAGTTTCTGGTCGACCATTTCATGAACGAGCGGCTGGAAAACGCATTGTATGACATCACGTTCGGCTCTGAGGAATGGCTGCGTCTCGACACAGGCGAACTGACCCGCAGCGAGGCGAACGCGATCATGCTCGAAAAGGGCGCCGCCATCGGGCGCAGATATGAAGTGGACGTCATTCTGACGGACTGGTACGACATGATGCGCACGAAGGAAGACACTGTCCAGCTGATGAAGCGGCTGAAGAGCAACGGTTACTCGCTGTACTATTTGTCAAATATCTCGTCCGACGTTCTGGAGATGCTCAGCGCGCGGCGGTTCTGGCGCTTCTTTGACGGCGGCGTCGCGTCGTGCGATGTCGGTCTCGCGAAACCTGACCGGCGCATTTACCGCAAACTGATCGACACATACAGTCTTGACCCGAAGGAGTGCGTGTTCACGGACGACACGCGCATCAACGCGGCGGCCGCGTCCGACGTGGGCATTCTGGGCGTCCACTTCCGCAGCGCGCGCGTGTTCGCACGCTCCCTTGCGACGCACGGCGTTGTGCTGCGCCGCACGGGCAAGAAGGACGCGGACGACGCGAAGCCCGAGCCCGAGGAGAAAAACTGAACGGCGCAAACGTCGAGCGACCGGAAAAGCCGGCGCGGAAGTGGATGCTGCGGCTCCACATTGGCGCGGGGACCGGCATACGAATCAATTTGAAACGATCAGGCATCCATCACCAGCCGAGAAAGCTGGGACGGATGCCTGATTTTATTTTAATGTATAAAAGCCTATTCAAACTTCCTGTCATAGAGCAGCGCAGCGATCAGGACCACAAAGCAGGAGCCGGCGTTATGGACCAGCGCCCCTGTGGTTGGCGTCAGCACTTCCATCAGCGACAGGATGATCGCCGCGAAATTGATGCACATGGACAGGCTGATGCTGAATCGGATGGTTTTGACCGTTGCATTGGACAGGCGTTTCAGATACGGGATTTTGGAGATGTCATCGCTCATCAAAGCCACGTCGGCAGCGTCCACGGCGATGTCGCTTCCCATACTTCCCATGGCGACGCTGACGTCCGCTGTTTTCAGCGCGGGCGCATCGTTTACCCCGTCGCCGATCATGCACACTGTATGATTTTTTCTCTGCAAGGCTTCAATCGCCCGCACCTTTTCCTCGGGCAGCAGCTCCGCCCGTACTTCCGAAATACCTGCCTGCCGGGCAAAATGATCCGCCGTTCTTTGGTGGTCGCCTGTCAGCAAAACCGTACGGGTGTGCATCTCCGCCAAGCGGTCGACCATGCTCCGGGCTTCCGGGCGCAGCACGTCGGAAAGGGCGATCACGCCGATGCAGTTCTGCCCATCCGCCACAAGCACGGAGGCCTTTCCCTGGGCGCGCAGCTGCTCCAATACGGACCTTGCGGAAGCGTCTGCGGACACCCCGTTTTCCTGTAAAAATGCCTCGCTGCCGCAGAGCAGCCTGTGCCCCTGGATCTCCGCAAAAATGCCCCTGCCGGCGGTCATTTTGAACGAGGCGGATTCCATAACGGGCACTTCTTTTGCCCGTGCACAGGCCACAATGGCCTTTCCCAGCGGATGTTCGCTTTTCGCCTCGGCGGAGGCGGTCAGGGAAAGCAGCGCGGTCTCGCTCATGGTTTCATCAAAGACAACAATGTCGCTGACATCCAACCGGCCATAGGTCAGGGTCCCGGTCTTGTCAAACGCGATGGTGTCCACTTTGCCCATCTTTTCCAGAGCTTCGCCGGACTTGATGATGACGCCGTGTCTGGTCGCCTGACCGATAGCCGCCATAATGGCGGTGGGCGTTGCCAGCACGAGGGCGCAGGGACAGAACACCACCAGCACCGTGACGGCGGTAATGATATTTTGTGTAAACACATATGCCAAAACGGCAATGAGCAGAGCCACCGGCACCAGCCAGCTCGCCGCCTTGTCCGCAATGCGCTGCATGGGGGCCTGCTTGTTTTCCGCCTCCCGGACCATGCGGATCAGTCTTTGTAGAGAACTGTTTTCGCCCACCTTGGTGGCGGTCATATCAATGGAGCCAAAGCGGTTGATGGTACCGCAATAGACTTCGTCCTCCTCGCCCTTGTCCACCGGCAGGGATTCCCCGGTCATGATGGACTGGTCCACGGATGTCTCGCCATGGAGAATGATTCCGTCCACGGGAATGGTTTCTCCGGGGAGGATCCGCAGGGTATCGCCCTTCCGGATCTCCTCGGCGGGGATCATTTCTTCTGTGCCATCGCTGGTCCGGCGGCCCTTTGCGGGCGCCAGACGGATCAGCTGATTCAATCCCTTTTTTGCCCGGTTCGTGGTGGCCTCTTCCAGAAGGGCGCCGATGGCCATAATGAAGGCCACCTCGCCGGCGGCGAACAGATCCCCGATGGCGATGGCGGCAAACATGGCGATGGAGATGAGGAGTGCGGAAGAAATTTTTCTGATGCCGGGGTTATGAATGATCCGCCAGACCGCCAGATATAAAAGAGGGATGCCGCTGATGAGGACCGTGACCCACGCGGGGTCAAAGGGCAAGACGCTCAGCTGCACCGGCGCGCCGCCAAATTCCTCCGCCAGATGGGGCGCCAGATCCAGCAGCAAAAAAACGCCTGCCACAATGGTCATGGGCAGCCC
>CALXIU010000187.1 GCA_944388415.1 uncultured Ruthenibacterium sp.
GCTCTGTTGCGCCCAATAGTGGATGTCGCCACAGCCCGTGGGTGATTTGCCGTGAAGCACGTTGTCACCTCGCGCTTCAAAGAAATCTTTATTTTACGTGTGAATATGGAAAAGGCGCAGCGTATCGAACTGCGGTCTTTTGATGATGATGTGATGCAAAACAGACCGATGGTCGGTTTCGCTCACGCATGCGTCGTGGAGCCAAAGCCGCCGTTGCGCGTGGTCTGCGCGTCGTCGTCGACCGTGATGCCGAAGGGCAGGAAGATGCCCTGCGCAAAGGCCGTGCCGGTCGGGATGCGAAGCGTCTTGCCCTCGCGGTTGTCGTTGGTCATGCGAAGGAAGATGTGGCCCTCATTGTCGGAATAGGCGTAGTCGCTGTCGATGACGCCGACGGAGTTGTCCAGCTGGAAGCGGAACTTGAAGCCCAGACCGCTGCGCGGGTAGAGAGTGAGCACCCACCCCTCGTCGATGATGGCGCGGATGCCGGTCGGGATGGTGAGGCTGCTGCCTGCGGCGATTTCGAAGCCGACGGGCGCGAAGAAATCATACCCGGCAGAGCCACGCGTGGCGCGCTGCGGGAGCTTGAGGCGCTCATAGGCGACGACGGCCTGCTCGACCGTCTGCTGCGGGAAGGTCTTGATCCAGTCGGCGACAAAGCGCTGCGGAGATACCTTTTCAAATCAGGCGACGCGAACCATTTCGCAAAACCTCTTTTCCGTGTGAACTTATGTATTCCAGAGGACGACGCTGCCATTGGCCAGCGAGCGCTTGACGTCGATGACGCGCTGGTTGGCGCTGCCCTTCCAGTGGAGCTTGACGTCGCGCAGGGCCTTGATGTACGGGCCGTCGACGATGACGTCGATCAGCGGCACAAAGGGCAGGGTGCGGATGTCTTCAAACAGGCTGCCGGTGTACAGCCAGATGGTCTTATCCGGGAAGCGCTCGCGAATTTCGCGGATCAGCGCGCCGACGGTCTCGCGGTTCGGCTCGTAGAGCGGATCGCCGCCGGAGAAAGTGATGCCGTCCATGTAGTCGCGGGCGATATAGGAAAACAGCTCGGCCTTGGCGGCGTCGTCAAACGGGATGCCGCTTGAAACGGGCCACGTCTGCGGATTCTGGCATTCCGGGCAGCGGTGATCGCAGCCGGAGACCCAGAGCACCGTGCGCAGACCGTCGCCGTTGCGCATGTCGTCCACGGTGATGTTGTGGTAATTCATGGGAAACGCCCCAATCTGTCATAATTGATGGTGCGGGTGATATTCTGTCTGATCGCCTATGCGGCAAACGTCAAGCAACGTACTCGACCACAGAAATTCGATGTCACGCTAAAACTTCGTCGGAGTTGGGTGCAGGCTCAGCCTGCCTCACATGCTCTTGCGCTCGGCGATTTCGGCCATCTTCGCGTCGTTCAGACGGCTCTGGCCGTGCACGCGCGAATAGGAGAGATAGCCGTTCATGCGGTCGATCTTCGTCAGGTTGCGGCTGCCGCACTTCGGGCAGACGTCCATCTCAAGCTCCTGATGGCCGCAGTCGTCGCAATAGGCCAGGGAGAGGTTGACGCCCTCGTAAAAGCCCATGCGCATGGCGCGGCGGATCAGCGTGCGGATGGCATCCTTGTTGTAGTCGATCGGATAGCGCACGTACTGGATCTTGCCGCCGTTGGACAGGTTCCAGAAGCGCTGCTCGCAGTTCTGCTTCTCAATCGGCGTGATGTCCTCGGTCACGTGGCAGTGGAAGGAGTTGGAGACGTACGGCCTGTCGGACACGTTCTCCACGATGCCGAACAACTTGCGGAACTGCTCGATCTGCAGGCCGCAGAGACTCTCGGCGGGCGTGCCGTAGATGGCGTAGAGGTTGCCGTCTTCCTTCTTGAACTGCGCGATCTTGTCATTGATGTGCTGCATGACCTCCAACGCGAACTGGCCGTCCTCGTAGATCGACTTGCCATTGTAGAGTTCCTGCAGCTCGTTGAGCGCGGTGTAGCCAAAGGACGCCGTCGCCGTCTTCAGCAGCGGCTTGATCTTGTCGTAGAGACCGAGGTGTCCGCCGTAGAAGCCGCCCTCGCAATAGGCCAGCGGGTTCGTGCTCGCGCGCATCTCGCCGAGATAGGCATAGGTGCGGATGTGCAGGCGGCGGATCAGCTCGAGATAGTAATCCAGCACCTCGTAGAAGTCGCGGCCCTCCTTGCGGGACTTGGCGAGGATCAGCGGCAGATGCAGCGACACCGCGCCGATGTTGAAGCGGCCGACAAACACGGGCTTGTCGTTTTCGTCCGCGGGCTCCATGCCGCCGCGCTCATACCACGGCGAGAGGAACGCGCGGCAGCCCATCGGGCTGATGACAGCGCCGTACTTTTTGTACATCGAGGCGACGTAGCCATCGCCGGTCAGGCTCAGCCAGTCAGGATACATCGTTTTGCTGGAGCACTCGATGCCCGCCTCAAACACGTCCTCAAGCGGCTTGCCCGGGCCGTGCAGGTTCTCGTCGTAGAGGAAGACGAGCTTGGGGAAGAGCACGGGCTTTT
>CALXIU010000188.1 GCA_944388415.1 uncultured Ruthenibacterium sp.
TGTGCAGATAGCGGAACGACATCTTCGTCACCATGTGGCGTCCGTCGATGCCCATGCCGCCGATGGATTCCGTCACCCACGTCGGGTCGCCGCTGAACAGCTCGTTGTACTCGGGCGTGCGGGCGAACTTCACCAGACGCAGCTTCATGATGAAGTGGTCGACGAACTCCTGGATCTCGCTCTCCGTGAACACACCGTGCGCGAGGTCGCGCTGCGCGTAGATGTCCACGAACGTCGACGTGCGGCCGAGGCTCATCGCCGCGCCGTTTTGCTCCTTCACCGCCGCGAGGTAGCCGAAGTACAGCCACTGGATGGCCTCCTGCGTGTTGCGCGCGGGCTGCGAGATGTCAAAGCCGTAAATTTCACCCAGCTTTTTCAGATCCTCCAGCGCGCGGATCTGCTCGCTCAGCTCCTCGCGCTCGCGGATGACGTCGGAGTACATGATCGTCCGCGTCGTGTCCTTCTGGTGCTTCTTGTCCTCGATCAGCCGGTCCACGCCGTACAGCGCCACGCGGCGGTAGTCGCCGATGATGCGGCCGCGGCCGTACGCGTCGGGAAGTCCCGTGATGATGTGGCTCGACCGGCACGCGCGCATCTCCGGCGTGTACGCGTCGAACACGCCCGCGTTGTGCGTCTTGCGGTGCACCGTGAAGAACTCCACAATGTCCTTGTCCACCTCATAGCCGTTGTCCGCGCACGCCTTCTGCGCCATGCGGATGCCGCCGTACGGCTGCAAGGAGCGCTTGAACGGCTTGTCCGTCTGGAAGCCGACGATCGTCTCCTTGTCCTTGTCAAGATACCCCGCCACGTGCGACGTGATCGTCGAGATCACGCGCGTGTCCATGTCCAGCACGCCGCCCGCCTCGCGCTCGGCGCGCGTCAGCTCCATCACCTGCGCCCACAGCTCGGTGGTGCGCTCGGTCGGCCCGGCCAGAAATTCGTCGCCGCCGTCATAGGGCGTGTAGTTCTTCTGAATGAAATCACGCACGTTGATCTCTTTCTCCCACACGCCGGGTACAAAATCTCTCCACTCTTCTCGCATATCCATCCTCCTTGAGGTACGCTTACGATGTTTTTCACACACATACACTAACGCATTTGCGCGGAAATGTCCAGAGCAAAACAGAATGTTAGCTCTTGCTAACCTCTGAATGAATTATACCATTCCGGTGGTGTTTGCGTCAAGGGGCAATTTCAGATCCGCGGCAGGGAATGAGAGGCAGCGGGTGGGTTGTGCGCGCGGCGCGCGTATGGTATGATGAAATTGTGAAAACCACGGTCCATCGCGGGCCGAAAAGGAGGCACGGAGAAATGAGACACACCTGGAAAGCGCGCGCGGCGGCGCTGGCCCTCGCGGCGGCGATGCTGTTTGGAACGGCGTGCGGCGCGAAGACGGCCGGCGGGCCCGACAGCGAGAGCAGCGTGGCGGCGGCCGATGTGGTGCGCAAGCTGCTGGTGCAGCCGCAGCAGGCGCTGAACGACGAATCGCTCACGCCGTCCGTCCCGGCGTACACGGTCGCGGCGGATTTTTCGAACGTCATCAACTTTGCGGATTTCGAATATTCGCTCAGCGACGAGGCGCGGCAGATGCTTTTGCAAAACGGCTTCGTCGTGCTGCCGGGCTATGACGAGGAATTTTTTACACGCTATGAGATCAACCGCTATTCGCTCATCCCGAACTTCATCACGACGGATTCGATGATGCACACGTACCATCTCTTTTTCAGCCGCATTTTGAAGGGCGTGGAGAAAACGCAGTTCGTCGCGGACCTGACGGCCATCGGGCAGGAGATGCAGTCGCAGAGCCTCGCGCAGCTCGACGCGCTGCGCGGCACGGCGTGGGAGACGGCGGCGAAGCGCAACGCGGCGTTCTTCGCGGTCGGCCTCGCGCTCCTGGACGGCGGCGCGTCGGTCCCGGCGGAGGTGGCGGACGCCGTCTCGCAGGAGCTTTCGCTGATCTCGGCGGCCGCGGGCATTGCGGATTCGCCGGTGATGAACCTCGGCGGCTCGGAGCCGCCGTTGCAGGAGGACTACACGCAGTACATCCCGCGCGGATACTACGCGGCGGACGAGACGCTGTCGAAGTATTTTCAGGCGATGATGTGGTACGGACGCCTGACGTTCCGCCAGAGCGACGAGGACCAGACGCGCAGCGCGCTGCTGATGACGCTGGCGCTCGAGCAAAGCGCGGCGAAGGAGGCGTGGGAGCGCGTCTACACGGTGACGGCGTTCTTCGCGGGCGCGAGCGACGACCCCGGCCCGTACGAGTACCTGCCGCTGATCGAGCAGGCGTACGGCGCTCTGCCGGAGGCGGCGCAGCTCGCGGAGAAGGAAAAAGAGTGGAAAGCGTTCTGCGCCGCGGCGGCGGCTCTGCCCGCGCCGGCGATCAACTCGATCCCCATCAACGAGGATGAGGACAACGAGACGGCGACGAAGGGCTACCGCTTCATGGGCCAGCGCTTTACGCTGGACGCGTCCGTCTTCCAGCAGCTCATTTACGACGAGGTGGACAAGGCCGCGGACGGCAGTCAGCGGATGCTGCCCTCGCCGCTCGACCTGCCCGCGGCGCTCGGCTCCGACGCGGCGCTCGAACTGACGCGGCAGGAGGGTGCGTCGGAGTATCCGGGCTATGAGGAGAACATGACTGCGGTGCGCGAGGCGGTCGCGGACGCGCCGGACACGGTGTGGTCGGCGAGCCTCTACGGCGGCTGGCTGAACACGCTGCGCCCGCTGCTCGATACGAAGGGTGAGGGCTGGCCGCAGTTCATGCAAAACGACGCGTGGACGCGGAAAAACCTCAGCAGCTTCCTCGGCAGCTGGACAGAGCTGAAGCACGACACGATTTTGTACGTCAAGCAGAACTACGCCGAGATGGGCGGCGGCCCGATCGACGAAAAGGACGACCGCGGCTGGGTGGAGCCGGAGCCGGCGCTCTTCGGGCGGCTGGCGCAGCTGTCGCAGGCGACGGCGGACGGCCTCGCAAGCTTCGGCGTGCTGTCGGACGCGGATTCCGAGAGCCTCTCGCGCATGGCGCAGCTGTCACAGCAGCTGATGACGATCGCGGAGAAGGAGCTGACAAACGAGGCGCGCACCGACGAGGAGTACGAGCTGATCCGCACGTTCGGCGGTCAGCTGGAGCACTTCTGGCGCGAGGCGCTCAAGGACGAACGGCAGG
>CALXIU010000189.1 GCA_944388415.1 uncultured Ruthenibacterium sp.
TAAAATACTCATCTAATTCTCCTCAGGGCTTGTCTCTTTCCCCCTCGTGATCTCGCTTTGCTCGTGGCCTATGAGTGGCTACAAGATTCCTGCCGCCAATGGACAAAATAGTACAAATTTTGGACAACATGGGAATGCGAGAGACATGAAAAAATCACGACAGAAACTCACGGCATGGGATCGGAGCAGGGAATGTAAGTCCGCGTTTTTCAGCATGATTGAAATTTTTGTTTGAATATGTTAATATTTTTTCAATGGCAGAATCGTTCTGCTGGTTTTTGAAGGAAGACAGATCTGTGAATTGTACAGATCCGCGATGAATTTGCACGAAGGTAAGTCGAAAGGAAGGCTTGATATGGCACAGAAAAAAGCGGAACCCAAGAAGCAATCTGCCGCCAAGGAGACGAAGGCTCCGGCGAAAAAGAAAACGGCGTCTGCCGCCAAGAAAACGACCGCGAAGAAAACCGCTGCTGCGGTGGAGAAAACGGCCCCTGTTGTGGAGGAAGCTGCTCCTGCGGTGGAGAAAACAGCTCCCGTTGTGGAGGAAGTCGCCTCTGTGGTGGAAGAAGCTGTTCCTGCGGTGGAGGAAACCGCTGCCGCTGTGGAGAAAGTTGCCGCTGTGGTGGAGGAAACCGCTGCCGTGGAGGAAGAATCGGCTCCTGTCGTGGAGGAAACTCCGGCGCCGGCCGAACAGGCGCCTTCGACTCCGCGCAGAAGCGTTGCGTTTATCGGCTCAGAGTGCCACCCCTTTGTCAAGACGGGCGGCCTTGGCGACGTGATGTACGCGCTGCCGCGTGAGCTGGTCAAGCTCAACTGCGACGTTCGCGTTATCCTGCCGCGTTATGCCTGCATTCCGCAGAAGTATCAGGAGAAGATGGTCTACCGCGGCGAGTTCTACATGGATCTCGGTGAGACTGGCCGCAACTTCTACGTCGGCATCATGGAATACATCAGCGACGGCGTTGTGTACGACTTTATCGACAACCAGGAGTTCTTCTCGTCGGGCAAGCCTTACACCAACCTTGTCGACGACATCCCCAAGTATTGCTTCTTCAGCAAGGCTGCGCTGGCCGCGCTGAATT
Source organism: uncultured Ruthenibacterium sp. (assembly GCA_944388415.1). Lineage (GTDB taxonomy): Bacteria > Bacillota > Clostridia > Oscillospirales > Ruminococcaceae > Ruthenibacterium. Next base: position 1,083 of record CALXIU010000189.1, read on the forward strand.
ACATGAACTGGATCCCGGATGTCATCCACTGCCACGACTGGCAGGCGGGCCTTGTTCCGGTGTATCTCCGCACGCTGTTCCAGGATTCCCCGGTCGGCCGTGCGCGCTCCATCATCACCATTCACAATCTGCGTTTCCAGGGTATCTACAACATTCCCACCATCAAGTACTGGTCCGGTCTGCCCGACTATGTGTTCAATATGGGGGCGCTGAAGCAGAACTGGGAGGACGCCAACATGTTCAAGGGCGGCCTCGCCTATGCGGACCGCATCACGACGGTCAGCGGCACGTACGCGCAGGAGATCCAGACGGCGGAATACGGCGAAGCGCTGGAGGATCATCTGCGCTATCACAGCGGCAAACTGCGCGGCATCGTCAACGGCATCGACTACGACATGTGGAACCCGGCAACGGACCCCGCGCTGGCGGAAAATTACTGGCTCGGGAACGTGCTGGATCACAAGATGGCCAACAAGCTCGCGCTTCAGGCGGAACTCGGTCTTGTGCAGGATGAGAGCAAGTTCGTTGTCGGCTTGATCTCCCGCCTGACAAATCAGAAGGGCCTCGATCTGGTCAATGCGATCATTCCGCACATCATGGACGGCAATACGCAGGTGGTTGTGCTCGGCACCGGCGACAAGCAGTATGAGGATACATTCCGCTATTATGAAGGCGCTTATTCGGGAATGTTCAGCGCTTGCATCCAGTACGACGAATCACGCGCGCACCGCATCTATGCGGGCGCGGATGCTCTGCTCGTGCCGTCCCGCTTTGAGCCGTGCGGCCTGACGCAGCTCAATGCGATGCACTATGGCACGCTGCCGATCGTCCGCGAGACGGGTGGCTTGAAGGATACTGTCGAGCCGTACAATGAGTTCACGGGCGACGGCAACGGCTTCACCTTTGACCGCTATGACGCTGGCCTGCTGCTCGACGCCATCAACCGCGCGAAGACCGTCTACTTCACCAACCGCTATCACTGGGACGAGGTCGTCCAGCGCGATATGGCGAAGGATGTTTCGTGGGAGAATTCCGCCAAGCAGTACAAGAATCTCTATCTGGAACTGACCCAGTGGTGATCGACTGACGCGCAACAGCGCTTTCCAACACCTCCATCGGCTATAGCAAAAACAGACTGCGGAAGCAAACCGTCACAGGCGGCTTGCTTCCGCAGTTTTTGATTTAGGTGCGCAAAAGACTTGACATTACATGAAGTGTAATGATATAATTGTTACACAAAGTGTAACGACTGGGGAACGAAAGATGAAGACGATCAACCTCGACACAAGGGAAAAACAGAACGTCTATATGAACGCGACGCGGCAGGACCTTCTGCGCCTGCTGTATCTGGAGGGGCGAGCAATGACGCCGAAGGAGCTCTCTGACAAGCTGGGGATCTCCGCTTCGTCGGTCACATTCCACATCCAGAAGCTCATGTCGCTCGGCGTCGTGGAACTGGAGCGGACGGAAAAGATCCACGGGATCACCGCGCGCTATTACCGCCCTGTGAGGGCGACTGTCCATCTCGGCGCGCTCGTGCCGGGAGGGGATGAGTCCGCGCAGACGTTGTTCGTGCGGCGCATGGTGGAGAACGTGCTGGCAGGCTTTCAAAAAATGGTGAAGATGGGGAAGAAGAAGGGGCTTTCGGCAAATGATTCGCAAAGCCTTGGCGACATGTCCAGCGGTGTGATCTACCTCACACGGGAGGAGGCCGCGCAGCTGCAGCGGCAGATGATCGCGTTTCTGGGCGAGCGGGACGAGCCGCGCCCGGGCACGGAGGCGTACGAATATGTCGTGATGGCTTATAATGCGACGGCGGTGAACGAAGATGTGGAATAAAAGGCACGGAGTCCTGCTCTTTCCCAACAGCGCTTCCACGGGCGTGCTCACGCCGGTGCTGTCGCTTCTTCTGCTCGCCAAGGGATGCACCCTCGCGACGATGCCGCTCGCGGTCGGCTTTTACTCAGCCGTCGCCGTGGTGTTTGAGGTGCCGAGCGGCGTGGCGGCGGACAGATGGGGCCGAAAGCGGTGTTTTCTGGTCTCGTGCGCCCTCGCGTTTCCCATGACGGCCCTGCTCGCGCTGGGAGACGGCTTTGAAGTTGTGCTGTGCGCGATGGCGCTCCACGGGCTCGCCCGGGCGTTTTCGTCGGGCAGTCTGGACGCGCTGGTGGTGGAGGAGTTCCTCTTGAAAAACGGGCCAAAGTCGCTTTCCGTCTGCACCGGGCGCGTCAGCATGCTGACAAGCGTCGGGCTTGCGGCCGGCTGCCTCGGCGGCGGCACGATCTATGCGCTGACAGGCCGGCTGTGGGCGGTGCTGACGCTGAAAGCCGTCGTGTCGCTTTTGCTCTTGCTGCTGGCCGCGGGGCTTGAGGAGCACGACGTCCGGCAGCCGGAGTCCCATCCCGTTGCGGACCTGATCGGCGTCCTGCGCGGGGCCGGGATCGTCCGGGCGCTGGTCCTGCTCTCGGTCGCGGCCGCGCCGCCGCTGTTTTCGGTGGAGCTGTTTTATCAGCCGCGCGTTACGGAACTGATGCAGACGCAGGCGGCGGGCTGGGTGCTCGGCGTGCTCAGCGCAGGCGCGTATTACGCGGCGGCAGCCGGCGCGGCGCTGGGACGCCGCGTGCATCCCTCGCCCTCGCTGCAAAAGCTGCTCGGCGTCACGGCATTCACCGGCGCGGGGCTGTTGGCGCTGTCGGCGGCGAACAGCGTGGCGTCATTCATCGCCGCCTATCTGCTGTTCTACCTTATCATCGGCTGGACGGACGTCCTCACTTCCACGCTGATGAACGCCTCCGTACCGACGCAGCAGAGAGCGACGCTCCTCTCCACGAGCTCGCTTGCGCTCCAGATGGGCGGAATGGCGGCGTCGCCCGTTCTCTCGGCGGCGGTCACGTTTGGATCCATTTCGCAGGTGTGGCTGGTGACCGGCCTTGCGGTGGCCGCGGTCATGCTCACGTGCCTGTGGGTGGGCAAACAGCGCAGAAAAGAGGCGCGGACAGGAGTCGTTTGAGCCGGAATGATCCAGCCGGACAAACAAAAACCCGCATCGCTTCGGGGAGGTGTCCGAAACGATGCGGATTTTTGCGCTATGGGGCAAGAGAAAGGTGAGTATGAGGCTTTACTTATCAGGCGCCTTTGGCGTCGCGGCGGCGGGCCAGTTCAGCGCAGTTCGCATCCACCGTCTTCTTGTTCAGCGGATACAGGAAGAACAGCGCCAGGGCGACCAGCAGGAATCCGGCGGCGGGGACAAGGCAGGAGATGTTGAAGATGCCGTTGACAACATCGGGATCAAACGCGGTGGCGGCGGAGTAACCGACGGCGGTCACGAGCGTGCCCGTGAGGCCGGCGGAGGCAGCCTGACCAAGCTTACGGGCGAAGGAGTAGCACGCGTAGACGGTGCCGTCCTCGCGCACGCCGTTCTTGACTTCCGCGGCGTCGATGACGTCGATGATGCACGCCCAGATCAGGATGTTGAACACGCCCAGACCGAGGTAGGCAACGACGTAGAATGCCACATAGACCCATACGTTTTCAGGCCGGACAAAGTAGCAGACGAGATATACGATGGTGGCAAAGAGTGTGCCGGCGGTGCTGAGCTCCTTCTTGCCGAACTTGGCGGCCAGAGTGCCGACAGGCGCGGAGATGAGCAGGATGCCGATGTTGCTGATGAGAGCAGAGGTGGACTGTGCGGTGGTATTGCCGTAAAAGTTCGGGTACACGTACTGCGCCATACCGCTGATGGTCAGCTGGGCCAGCAGCAGGCAGATGGCTGCCACAATGATGGCGATCAGGGAACGGTTCGTGACAAGGTTTTTGATCACACTGTTCTTGGGGGCGTTCGGATCCTTTTTCGGAGGCTCGATCTTGATGCGCTCTGTGCATCCGAAGTAGCAGGCCAGATAGAAGATGATGGCCGCGATAGAGAAGCCGGCGGCCACATAGGAGAACAGCCCGCCGTTGAATACGGTGTTGCCCTCGTCGTTGGTGTAGTAAACAAGCATCGGGATGCCTGCCGTGATGACCATGCCCGCGATCGTCGCGCCCGCGTTGCGGAAGACAGACAGCTGCGTGCGCTCCTGCGGCTTATCCGTGATGGCGGAAGCCATCGAACTGTACGGAATGTTTACCATTGTGTAGAACACGCTGCCCCACAGCAGGTAGGACGTGAACATCCAGACGAGCTTGAAGGTCATGGGCATGTTCTGGAACCACGACGGATAGAGAAGGAAGCTCATCACAGCGACAAGCGCGCCGCCGCGGAGGATCCACGGTCTGAATTTTCCGTTTTTGCCCGGCTTGCTCAGGTCCAGAATGCGGCCCATCGTCATGTCCGTGAAGGCGTCCACAATGCGGGCCACCATCATCATGATGCCGATAATGTACGCATCCACACCCATTACGTCCGTGTAGAACTTCATCAGAAAAGTACTTGACAGGATGAATGTGCAGTCATTTGCCAGGTCGCCTGAGGCATAGCAGAGCTTGTCTCTCAAACCAAAGGGACGTGTGCGAAGATCATTTGACATATTCTACGCTCCTTTTTGTGATTTGGATTCCGCCTGTGGTAGTATGACTGAGATTCTGTGTTGAGGTCGCATGCTGCCGGGCAGGCCGGTCGTGTGTTTCTGTCTGTATTGTACAGAAGTATTGCACAAATCTGTTATAAATTCTTTTCGAAAATGGGGAATTTTTTTTGAGGGCACAGATTAATCGCAAAAATGTTTTGTTTTTCTAAAAAAAACGCTATAATGGGTACAGATACGCGGAGGAGGGCAGCATATGACAGAGAAGCAATTGTGTCAGCTTAACCATCACAAGAATCTTGTTCATCTGTTTTTGAATCTGAGTTTGTTTGTCGTCAACCGCCAATTGATCCCGGATGACCATATTGACCGCACGCTCACGCCTGAGGCGGTGAGCCAAAGCATCGACGACGTGCTGTTTGGCGGCATTCTCTTTCGATGCCCGGACAGAACCGTTTGCGAGATTATCACGCCGTTCCGCGTATGTTTTTGTGCGCTGGAGCTGGAGAACAAGGACGGCTTTGCGGTGATAGGCCCCTACCTTGCCGACTCGGTCGAGGAGGAAATGACGCTCAAGGAATTGCTGATCCAAAACGGCGTTGCACTGAGCGAACTGGAAACCTATCGGTTGTATTATAATCGCTTGCCTGTAGTCAGTCAGGCAAAGATGATGGCCATTATGACGGGCTTTGCTCAAAGCATGTATGGCGTTACGGTTCCCTCGGAGCTGCACACCATTGATTTGGCCCCGCCGAGTCCGGCGCCATGCCCGGTATTTGAAGAAGATGTCATTCAGGCACAAGCTGACGCGATCCGGCAGAGGTATCAGCGCGAGGGCCAGTTCATGGCCGCGGTCGCCCGCGGGGAGGAGGACGCGATCCGTTACATGGGGCGCGTCACGCTGGATCGGTTCAGCAATCCGCTGCGCAATGAGAAAAACTTGATGATCGTCCTCAACACCCTGTTGCGCAAAGCGGTGGAGACGGCTAAGGTCCACCCGCTGTACATTGACGCCATCAGTCGGAAATGGGCGCTTCGCATCGAACAATGCCAAAGCGTCAGCCAGATGGACGATCTGTATTACGACGTGGTGCGAGATTATTGTGCTCTGGTGCGAAAGCACTCTCTTGCGAAGCATTCTCCCAATGTGCGCAACGCGATCGACTGCATCCATTTCAATCTTTCCAACCCGGATCTGTCGCTCAATTTCCTCGCCAAAAAGCTCTGTGTCAACTCAAGCTACCTGTCACATCAGTTCAATCAGGAGGCCGGAATGAGCATTCCGGAGTACATCGCCCGCTTGCGTGTGGAGGAAGCACAAAAACTGCTGCATGGCGCGTCGGCGTTTTCGATTGGACAGATCGCTTCGGCCGTTGGAATGCAGGACGTCAACTATTTCTCCAAGGTGTTCAAGCGGATCGCCGGATGCACACCGACAGTGTACCGCAAACAGGGTCTCGAAAATCTGTGGACGGAAAACTCCGTGTGAAATTTTATGGATCCTTTGCCCTTGGGGCGAATTGCTCAAGGTGTTGCCAACCGAAAAAGCCCGCGGCTTTGTATGTTGCATACAAAGCCGCGGGTTTCTTGATTTTCAAAAAGGATCAGAGGCCTTTTGCAAGCTGATACCCTGCGCTGACGGCGTCTTTGATGTTTCCGACCTTTGCGGCGTCGCCGATCAGGTGATATACGGCGCCGGACTCCTTCAGCATCTCCTCCACGGCGGCATCGGCCTTGTAGCCGACGGCAAACACCAGCGTGTCCGCGTCGCTGATGCAGTGCTCAACGCCGTCCTTCGTGTAGTAGATGTTGTCATGGTCGACGCGTTCTACTTTGGCGCTGCAGATCATCTGCACGCCCTTGGCCATCATGCGCTTGACCAGCAGGCTGCGGCCCGGGCCGGACTCGGTGAGCATCACGCCGCCGGCCATCTCCAGGACGGTCACATCGCGGTTGCGCGGGAACAGGTCATTGACCAGCGGAGCCAGATAGTCTGCCGTCTCGCAGCCCACCGATCCGCCGCCGATCACAACGGTCTTGCGGCCCGGGAAGGCCTTGCCGGCCAGCACGTCGTCGGCGGTCATCCACTGCTTGAACTCTGTGAACGCCTTCATCACGATGGGCTTCGCGCCGGCGGCGATCACTTCATAGCCCTTGAACTCGTTTTCGAGCATCGCCCTGTCCACGGCACAGTTCAGGCGCACTTCGACGCCGGCCTGCTCCAGCTTGCGGGACATGTACTGGATCAGACGTGCCAGATCCTGCTTCGCGATGGGCACGCAGGCGATGCGCATCAGGCCGCCCAAGTCCTCTTCCTTTTCACACAGCACGACATGGTGGCCGCGCTTGGCCGCCACGAAAGCGGCCTCCATCCCGGCGGGGCCGCTGCCGATGACGATAATGTTTTTCCTCTCGGAGGCAGGCTTCAGCGTCTCCTCGTTTTCCAGCTCGAACGACGGGTTTACGGTGCACGCAACGCGGCGGCCGAACATGATGCCGTTCAGGCAGCGCAGACACCCGATGCACGGGCGGATATCGTCCACTTTGTCAGCGGCGACTTTGTTCGCGAACTCTGGGTCGCAAAGGTTGGCGCGGCCGATCATGCACATGTCCGCCTTGCCGTTTGCGATCAGTTCCTCGGCGATCCACGGCTCAGTGATGCGGCCGACCGTCGCCACAGGGATGGAAACATACTTCTTGATCTCGGCCGCCACGCGCGCGTGAGAACCCATCGGAGTGCCGGGCGCGGGAATGGCGCTGCCGCGCATGATCGTCGTGCCGCCCGAAACGTGCAGGAAGTCGACGCCCGCTTTTTCCAGCTGCTTTGCAACATAGATCATGTCGTTCAGATTCAGCCCGCCGTCGGTGTACTCGTCGCCCGAGATGCGCACGTCGATGATGAAGTCCTTGCCGCACACACGGCGCACCTCCTCCACCACTTCCAGCGTCAGGCGCAGGCGGTGGTTGATATCGCCGCCGTATTCGTCGGTGCGCTTGTTGTACAGCGGCGTCAGGAAGCCGCCCAGCAGGCCGTGCGCGTGCGCGGCGTGGATCTCCACGCCGTCGGTGCCGGCGGTTTGCGCACGCTTCGCGGCCTCGCCGAACTGACGGATGATGACCTTCAGCTCCTCTTTCGTCACCGCGCGCGGTGCTTCCTTCGCGTAGTAAGGCCCGACGTTCGAAGGCGCGATCAGGCGCGGCGTACCGGGCAGGGGAAAGGCCACATGCGCCGGGTGGAACAGCTGCGGCAAAATCTTCGCGCCGTACTCGTGAACGCCGTCGGCCAGCTTTTTCCAGCCGGGAATGAACGAGTCGTCGTAGATGCACATGTCGCCGGGCAGATAACAGTACGTCGGCTCCACCGTGACGACCTCCGTTACAAAAAGACCCACGCCGCCCTTGGCACGGGCTTTGTAGTGCTCCACCAGCTCGTCGGTCACATAACCTTTATCGGCCAGGTTGGTCGAGAGGGGAGGCATAAAGATTCTGTTCTTGACGGTTGTTTCGCCGATTTTGATGGGCGAGAGAAGGTGCTCAAAGTTGTTCATAATGGGACTCCTTTCAGGCGAGTGAGCGTATTAGGCGGCTTGTTGCATCTATTATACCATGAGTACGGTATGGCGGCGCTTTGTCCTGGTGGATATTCGCGTCAAAAATTTGTATTATTTTCTGGAAACCTCATCGAACGGCTGCCTTGAATCGCAAAAAACGACAATGAATGCCGAAATCTGCTGATGGAACATTGATCTTTATTTCTATATAATGAATCCGATAGTGGATTCCTCAAAGCACAGAGTCCGCCCTCCGAGTCTTTAGCTTCGGGAATATCGGCGGCTCCCTTTATCTTGCCGCTTGGTTGTACATCATGGTATAATATACCAAAACGTTCTATGGCAATACGGACCGCAGCGACTTGCAGGATACCGGGATACAGCGACTTATGCCCGGAATGATAAAAAAGAGAGGTGAAGTGCCGGACTCCCAATGGTCTGGCCGCGCGATGTATCGATTGCTGATCGCCGATGATGAACAGAGCATCCGGAACGGGATCGCTCACACCATTCCGTGGCGTGAATGGGGATACGAGGTTTGCGCGTTGTGCGCAGACGGACAGCAAGTGCTCGATTGCCTTGAAGATTGCCGCCCGGATGTCGTCTTATCTGATATCCGTATGCCGGTCGTTGACGGCGTGGAGCTGATGCAGCGGCTCAATCGCGAATATCCGCACATCAAAATTGTAATTTTGAGCGGATACAGTGATTTTGAGTATCTGAACATGTCCATTAAGAATCGCGTGACGGAATACCTACTTAAGCCGACGGATGTGGACGAGTTCGAGGAGGTCTTCCGCCGCCTGAAAACGACGCTGGACCATGAACGGCTGCACAATGCCGAGATCAGCGAGAGTGTGCGGCGGCATTTTGAGGAGTGGCTGTGTGAACTGCTGCACGGGACCGCGCCGGAACATGATACAGAGCGCTTCCTGCCGATGCTGAATGAAAAGGGGATCGATCTTGACAATCTGACAGTCGCCCTGTTTACGCTGGACGGCATCGGTGGGGCAGAGAAGTCTGAGCGTATGGAGCGCTGGCGGGGCGTACTGGCTGCGGCAGCCGAACTTCCGAAAGGCGAACTGAACAGGTTCCTTTTTTTGAACGGTGACAGCGAGCTGATCGCCTTTTACAGCAGCGGGGGAGAAATCACTCCGCAGGCAGTGCGCAGCGAAGTGCAGTCTGTGCAGAGAGCTGCCCGAACGGCTCAGGAATCGCTGTCGGCAGGAATCGGAAACCTTTGTACAGAGCCCAGAATGCTGCCGCAGGCGTATGAACAGGCGAACTGCTGCGCGCGGCAGAGCGTTTTTTCCGGATCCGGAAGTATTTACGAGTTTTCGCAGCTAAAGACAGAACGTCCGGAAAATCTTGCGTATTTTGATACGGAGCGGATGGAGAAGGCGATGCTGGCACAGGATTACGAGACAGTGCGCGGCGAAGTAGACCGTGTGCTTGCTACATTCGATGCTCCGATGCGCGAGTATCAATATGTAGACAGGCTGTGCCTTTCCCTGCTGTTTCACATATCTCTTTGGGGAATGCGTTACGGCGTTTGGATGGAAGACGTAATGCGCGGAATGGGCGCTGCATATACGGATATCTATGCTTGCGAAACGCTGCAAAACAAGCGCAATTTCGTTTTGGCGTTGTTGTACGCGTATCAGAGAGAGCTGAGCCGCCGTCGTGCAAAGGGTCACGCGGCGGGCAGCGTGGCAATGCGTGTTCGCGAATATGTGAATGCTGAGTTTTGCTCCAATACGATCTCGCTGGAAAGCGTGGCTGCGTTTGTTCACAAAACGCCGGCCTACATTTCCCGTGTTTTCAAAAATGAGCTCGGATGCAATTTCAGTGATTATCTGACTGAACGCAGAATGCGCCGTGCCGCACAGCAGCTCAGCGACCCCGATGCAAAGGTTTATGCCATCGCGGAACAGTGCGGATATGCTGACGCGTCCAATTTTATTCGTGTGTTCAAACGGTTTTATGGTGTCAGCCCGGCGGAATATCGAAATTTGCAGGGAGGACGGTTATGAGTCTGCGCAATTCATCGCTGCGGCGGCGCATGATCCTTTTGCTGCTTGCCTGCTTTGTCCCCATGGCTGTGATTATCAGCCTGCTCTTCGTTCAGGCAATTGGAGAACGGCAGCGAGCCCAGACAGAATCGCTGAGTTACACTGCGCAGGATATCAGCCAAACGCTCGACCGTTACGTTGCCGGAGTCTACAGCGTTTCGGATGCTTTTTCAACAGACCAATCATTGATCGAGCTGCTTGAACGCGATTATTCCGAAAATCCGATCGCAAAAAAATGGGCGATCACTTATATCAACGGCGCGTTGTTTGAAAGCTATAACCGCCTGCTGCAGCAGAAAAAGATAGATGCCATTTATCTGACGAGCCGCCGGGATGTATTCGATTTTTTGGATCCCAATCAGGATGTGGATTTCCTGCTGCAAAAGCTCGACGAGCTTGGTGTGGATAATATGGACAGGTACGGCCGATTTATTTGGTATCCGCTCGCGGACAATTTCCTGAGCACAAGCTGTTATGATGAACCCCGGCGGGATCATGTCATTCTGGGCAGTCGGCGCGTATACTCGGCGCTGAAAAGCGGCTATCCTTATGTTCACCTCTTTGCTGTCGAAGAACAGACGCTGTATGACCTGTACGCGCTGCAAGCCAAGCGTGCGGGAGCACAGGTCTACGTGTTTGATCACGAGGGACAATTGATCTCCTCAACTGACGAGGAGGCTGTGGCGCGGTGTGCCGCGCCTGAGGGCGTATCCGAGAGCGGCCTTGCTGTCGTGGACGGCAATGAGATCCGAGGAGTGGGCGGTGTCAGCTACAGCATGGCGCGCGCAGAAGGGGCGCAGAC
>CALXIU010000190.1 GCA_944388415.1 uncultured Ruthenibacterium sp.
GGGCATCTCCTCCAGACGGCCGGAGATCTCGCGCAGCGCCTCGGCCCAGCGGGACGTCGAATCGGCCATCATCGCCACGTCGTAGCCCATGTCGCGGTACTACTCCGCCAGCGTCACGCCGGTGTAGATGCTCGCCTCGCGCGCGGCCACGGGCATGTTGCTCGTGTTCGCGATCAGCACGGTGCGCTCCGTCATCGGCTTGCCGCTCTTCGGGTCTTCCAGCTCGCTGAACTCGTCCAGCACCTGCGTCATCTCGTTGCCGCGCTCGCCGCAGCCGACGTACACGATGATATCCGCGTCGCACCACTTGGCGAGCTGGTGCTGCGTCATCGTCTTGCCCGTGCCGAAGCCGCCGGGCACGGCGGCCGCGCCGCCCTTCGCGATGGGGAACAGCGTGTCGATGACGCGCTGGCCCGTGATGAGCGGGCGGTCGATGGAGTGGCGGCCGCGCACCGGGCGCGGCATCCGGATGGGCCACTTCTGGGCGAGCGTCAGCGTCACCTCGTGGCCGTCGTCCGCGCGCACGCGGCAGATGGGGTCGTTCACAGTGTACTGCCCGTTCTCCGCCGCCCACGTCACAGTGCCCGACACATTCGGCGGCACCATGCTGCGGTGCGTGATGATGCTCGTCTCCGGGCAGGTGGCGATGAAGTCGCCGCCGCGGACGTAATCGCCCGTCTTCACGACGACCGTCACATCCCATTTTTTGTCGGCGGGCAGGCTCGGCGCGCGCACGCCTGTGGCGATGAACGCGCCGGACTGCGCCGCAATGTCGGCCAGAGGCCACTCGATGCCGTCAAAAATATTCTGCATGATGCCCGGGCCCAGCGTCGCGGACAGCGGCGCGCCCGAACCCTTGACCGGCTCGCCCACACGCAGGCCGGCCGTGTCCTCATAGACCTGGATCGTCGTGCGCTCGCGCGTCACGCTGATGACCTCGCCGATCAGGCCCGCCTCGCCGACGTAGACCATCTCCATCATCGAGAAGGTCTGCGTGTCGCGGACGGTCACGACGGGGCCGTTGACGGAATAGATCACATCGCTCATTTCGCCTCGCCGCCTTTCTCGTCCACTCTCAGGCCGCACTCGGCCAGAAATGCGCCGCGCCCGGTGCGCAGCGCGTCGTCGAGCGTCTCGTCAAACAGCACGCGCTTGATGACGACGCGCGCGCCGCCGATGCGGATGGACGCGTCCGCGCACAGCTGCGCGCCCGGCAAAATCGCCTGAATGACCGGCGCGAGCGCCAGATCTTTCTCCCGCACCAGCACGGTGCAGCCCTTTGCGGCCTTTTCGGCCAGCGGGCGCAGCGTGCGCTCCAGATAGTCTTTGTATGCGGGGCTGTCCGCGAACGCGGAGAGATTCTCCGCGGCCTCGGCAAACAGCCCGTTCACGAGCTCGTCGCGGTATTTGAGCAGGCGGCGGCGGTTGTCCTGCCGCGCGGCGGCCGCCGCGCGGCGCGTCTCGGCGCGCACGCGGCTGCGGTGCTCGGCCACCCCGGCGCTCGTCACGCCCGAGAGGATCTCATCGCGCGCGGCCTTGCAAAGACGGCGCGTCTCCTCTTCGATCTTCGCGGCTTTGCGCTCGGCGGCGGACAGGACGGACGTCTCAAAATCCGAATACGGATTTTCCGCCGCGGGCGCGCCCGCGGGAATGTTGTTCGTAGCCATGGTGTTCACCTCAAATCTTCACGCCGACCACTTCGGAAATATAGCGGCGGATGCTGTCGCCCGGCGTGGTGTCGCTGTGGCGGTCGGGCATCTCGACGATGAGCGGCCGCGTGCGCCCCAGCTTGTAGGAAAATACCAGCTGGGCGCATTTCGCAATCAGCTTGTCGGTCACGAGCACGAGGCCGATCTCCGGGTCCGCGCACGCCTTGTCCAGCGCCTCGCGCACCTCGTCCTCCTCGTGCACCACCACGCCGTTCACGCCCACAAGGCGCATCCCGGCCAGTGTGTCCACGTTGTCGCTGATCAGAAAGTACTTCATACCGGTCAGACCTTCGTCCAGATCAGGATGGCAATCAGCATGCCGTACAGCGCGATGCCTTCGCCCAGCGCTACGAAGATCAGCGCCTTGCCGAAGCTCTTGGCGTCCTCGGTCAGCGCGCCGATGGCAGCGGGAGCGCCCGCGCCGACGGCGATGCCGGAACCGATGGCCGAGATGCCCATCGCCAGCGCCGCGGCGATCAGGCTCAGGCCCTTGTTGAGGTCAGCGGCGGTAGCGGCCGTCTCGCCGTCGGCGAACACGCAGCCCAGCGCGGCCATCATTGCCAGCGCGAGCACAAACACAAACAGAGTACGCATTTTCTTTTTCATATCAGTCACTCTCCGAATCCATTGATATTGGGTTTGTATGTCATGCCTGTCCGATGGGCCGGATGCAGAGCGGGCGGAAGGGCTCGCCGTCGGCCTCAAAGAAGCGGCTGAACATCTCGTAGAATTCCAGACGGAGAACCTGAATGGCCACGAACAGGCCCTCCAGCCCCATCACGGCAATGTTGCCGATCACCACGACCAGCGCGTAGAACACGACGTTCGGCGTCATCTCCGCCAGCGTGAAGACCATCGTCATCATGCCCGCGTGCGCCAGCGTGAAGCCGCCCACGCGAAGGAAGCTCATCGTGTTCGACGCGAACGACAAAAGCGCGTCGAACATCTCAAAGAAACCGTTCATCAGCATCTCGCCCACCGTCTCGTGGAGCTGCTCGCCCGAGAGCTTTTTCGTCAGCGGCTCGGAGAAGTAGATGCACACAAACGGCAGCGCGAGGCACAGCGCATAGAACGGCACGGTGCCCACGAACGGCAGCGCGATGCCCGCTGCGTACTTGAGCAGCAGCATCAGCAGCGAGAAGTAGAACACGATGCCCGCGACGCCGTTCGCCGAGAACAGTGCCCGCGCCTTTTCGCCGCGCCGCACACACGAGTACACGCCCGTCGCCATCGCGACGATGATGAGAAACGCGCCCGCGGCCACCGACGAGAGCAGCAGCGTGATGATGCCCTCCGGTGTCAGCGCTTCGATCGGCTTTTCCGCAAAGCCCAGCGCATGGAACATCGGGTCCAGCACGTGCTCAAAGCCGAACACGCTTCCGTAGAGGAAGCCGAACAGCGTGCTGAACACGCTGCACCGCGTCAGCACAAGCCCGATGCCGAGCTTGAACTTTTTGTACATGATGAAGTAGCCCACGAGCCCCAGCACGATGCCCTGGCCGACGTCGCCAAACATCGCGCCGAACAAAATCGAATACGTCAGCGCCACGAACGGCGTGGGATCGACGTCGTTGTACGACGGCAGGCCGTACATTTCAATGAACATCTCGAACGGCCGCGCGAAGAAATTGTTCTTCAGCTTGACCGGCGGATGAACGGCGGCCGCGTCCTTGTCCAGCGGCTCTTCCGTGGCCTCCACGCCCTCCAGCCCCGCCAGCGCGCTGCGCAGCACGGGAAGGGTCTCCTCCGGCACGAAGCCGCTGATGTAGTAGCTGTGCTCGAGCGTGATGACGTGCTTTTGCATCTCGAAGATCTGCGACTCGTAGTTCAGCCACGCGGCGCTCGCGCGCAGGCGTTCGATCTCCGCCGGCCCGGCCAGCTGCGCCGCGCCCGTCAGCTCGGCCAGTTCAGCCTTCGCCTTCGCCTCGTCCTCCAGCAGCTGCGCCAGCGCGTCCTGCGGCGTGCCGTGTACGAAGTCCGGCATCCACACGCGCTCAAAGTACAGCGCCTGGAAGATGGCGTCCACCTCTGCGGCGGAATCCTCCGGCACGAAGTACATGCCCCAGTAGTACTCGCCGTCGAAATCGTACTCGCGGAACGTGAACGATTTGTCCTTGTAGTACGGCAGCTTCACGAAGCTGTCCTTCGGCAGGCGGCCAAAGCGCACCTTGAGGTATTTGCACGCGAAGATCTCGTCCATGCTGGCGTTCAGATTCGTCAGGTGGTACAGCTGCGTCTTCGTCTGCTCGTACGTCGACAGCTGCGCCTCGATCTCCGCTTTGCGCCGCCCGCGCTCGGCCACCTTGGCCGCAAGCGTCTCCACCTCATGCTGCACGTCCGACAAAACGAACCGCGTCCCCGTATAGGCCGGCGGCTCGCGCGTCTCTCCCAGGTCCTCCAGCAGGCCCAGCGTCTGCGTCAGAACGGGGGAGAAGGGGTTGTCCTGCTTCTTGCGCACCGCATTCACATCCTCGGCCGTGCCGTCGGGCTGAAAACAGGCGAGTTTCGCCACAAGTTCCAGCACCGCGCGCGCGTTTGTGCCGGGGCCGTAAATGCTGATGTGCGTCATCTTGGTCATTCCCACAACTCACACCTTCTTTCCGTTTTTCAAAAAGGCAGCAATTTTCTCGGGTGGCAGACCGTAGCGCACGCCCTCCACCACATTGATGATGTTGCTGCGCTCCAGCTCCGCCAGACACAGCAGCGCGGCCAGCACCGGCTGCGGCTGGTTGGAAAACCGCAGCAGCCGCTCTGCCGTTGCGTACAGACGGCTCTGCGCCGTCACGTCCGCCTCCAGCGATCGATGGCGCGTGCGCTGGCCGTAACAGGCCGCCGCGCGCGAGTCGTTGTACACGCGGAAGAACTCGTCCAGAGATCCCGTCCGGGCCAGCGCCTCCATATGGCGCTGCGGCAGCACGCCCCACACGGGGACCAGCAGCGAGCAGATGCGCTCGGGCGTCATCGCGGTGGGGAAGAACGCCTTCGCGCGGTAGATCAGGTCGAGATTTCCGACCTCCGCTGAGCAGACGAACAGCTGCTCCGTGTCCCGCTGCACGCGGCCGTGCAGGTCTTCGCGCAGCTTCGTCAGACAGAATGTATAGTAATGGCACAGCAGCGCGTGTTCACAGTCAAGGTAGTCCGGATGCGAACCGTCCGCCGGCAGGCAGGAGCGCAGCACCGCCGCGTACGGCGTGCCGCTCAGAACGTTTAAGCACTCCGTGAAGCTCTTGGCCTCCGCCAGCTTCAACAGCGAAAAACGCGTCCGGCTGGCCAGAAAGCCCGGCATTTGAATGATGTACTGCGACGTCGCCCCGCGCGCCAGAAGCTGAAGCTTCGCGAGGATCTCATTCACCTCGCAGCGCACAAGGAAAAACGCGCCAAAGTGGTTTTCCCGGAACGAGTAGCGCATCAGCGCTTCATATTTGAAAAAGATATCCTTCGCGAGCGCCTGCTCCAGCTGCTCGCGGTGCGTCTCGCCGGACCCGAGTCCCGCGAGGCTCTTCTCAAAATAGGGATGGTTTTTCAGCGTGGCGATGACCTCGATCACACTGCGGCGGCGCATCAACTCGTCATAATCGCTCTG
Source organism: uncultured Ruthenibacterium sp. (assembly GCA_944388415.1). Classification (GTDB taxonomy): domain Bacteria; phylum Bacillota; class Clostridia; order Oscillospirales; family Ruminococcaceae; genus Ruthenibacterium. The sequence continues at coordinate 5,293 of CALXIU010000190.1, forward strand.
CGACAGGCGGCGAGCCGCGATGGCGCGCGCCTTCGGTACAATGGCCAGCGCCGACAGATTTTCCAGCATCCCTCAGCCCCCTTTCCCGCGCGCCGCGCTCACGCGCCGATGGTGCGCTCGAACAGCTTGTTCAGCCAGCCCTCGCGCTTTTCCTCAAACGCGGCGTCCAGCGCGTGCTTCGCGGCCAGATATTCCGACTCGGCGGCCTCGGCGTCCTTCGCCTTCCACGCCTCGGCGCTCCGGTCGATCTCTTCCATCTCGGCGCGCATCGACGCGCTGCGCTGTTCCGCCTCGGCTTCGGCCTCCGCGCGCGCTTTTGCGAGTTCCGTCTCACGCCGTGCAAGCGCCTGCTCGATCACCGCGCGGGCCCTGCGGTCCGTCTCGATGATTCGCTCCATAAATGTCTCCATGAAGCGGTCCTCCTTTGCATTTGCAACTATTTTCCGTTTATCCATCTATGATAATCCTTTTGTCACAAAAACACAAGAAAAACCCGCACAAACTTTGTGCGGGCATCCAGTTTCATTTTGTGAAAAAATTGACACAGTGAAGCTGCTTTTCGCTTCCAAAGGCCGTGCGCGCTTCAGTTCACGATGTTTTTCGGCTCTCCCGAGAGATACGCGCGCAGGTTGTCCGCGATGGCGTCCGTCAGGCGCGCCAGCGATTCGCGCGTCGCCCACGCCATGTGCGGCGTGAAGATCGTGCGCGGCGCGGCCAGCAGGGGATTGTCCGGCCGCATCGGTTCGACGCTCACGACGTCGGCGGCAAAACCGCCCAGCTTTCCCGCGCACAGCGCGTCGCATAC
>CALXIU010000191.1 GCA_944388415.1 uncultured Ruthenibacterium sp.
GAAGACGACGGCGGTGTCGAGCACCTTGCCGGTGGCGTCGACGACGGCCGTCTTGCAGCCCATGCGGTAGCCGGGGTCGAGGCCCATCGCCACCTTGCCGCGCACCGGCGGCTGGAGCAAGAGCTGCTCGAGGTTTTTGCCGAACACCTTGATAGCGCCCTCCTGCGCCGCTTCGGTGAGGGATGCGCGCACCTCGCGCTCGAGGCTCGGGTGGATGAGGCGGGCGTAGCCGTCGCGCACGGCCTCGCGCACCTCGGCGGCGCACAGCGAGCCGTTTTTGACGCGGCTGTCCTCGCACAGGCGCGCGGCGGCCGCCTCGTCGACGGCGACGGACACCTTCAAAAAGCCCTCGCGCTCGCCGCGGTCGACGGCCAGCACGCGGTGGCCCGCGATCTTCGCGACCGGCTCTGTGTAGTCGTAATAGCCCTCGTAGACGCTCTTCTCGTCGGGCTTCGCCGCTTTGGAGACGAGCGCGCCCGTCTTCTGATAGAGCACGCGCAGCCTCGCGCGCAGCGCCGCGTCGTCGGACGCGTCCTCCGCGAGGATGTCGCGCGCGCCCGCGAGCGCCGCGTCCTCGTCCGGCACCTCGTCCGAGAGAAAGTCCTTCGCCAGCGCGCGCGGGTCATCGCCCGTGCGCTGCTCGAGAAGGCGCTGCGCCAGCGGCTCAAGCCCGCGCGCCCTCGCGACGGAGCCGCGCGTCTTGCGCTTCGGGCGGTAGGGGCGGTAGAGATCCTCGACCTCGGCCATCGTCGCGGCGCGTTCGAGCGCGGCGGCCAGCTCGTCCGTCCACTTGCCCTGCGATTCGATGGACGCGCGCACCGTCTCTTTCTGCGCGTCGAGCTTGCGCAGATACTCCAGCCGCTCGCCGAGCGTGCGCAGCGCGCCGTCGTCCATACTGCCCGTGGCCTCCTTGCGGTAGCGGGCGATAAACGGGATGGTGTTGCCCGCGTCGATCAGCTCGATGGCGGCGGCGACGCGGTTCTCGGCGAGGCCGAGCTCTTTTGCGATGATCTGTGCGTGTGTCATGCTTTCTTTCTCCTTTTCAAGGCCCTCTGTCCGAGGGCGTAGAACGCCCAGACGACGGTGGCGCACCCGGCGGCGGCGCACGCGGGCACAAAGCCCGGCGTCACGTAGGTGAACACGATGGTGCTCTCGCCCGCGGGGCAGACGACGGCGCACATGCCGCCCGAGACGCGCTCGACCTCCGTCTCCACGCCGTTGACGGTGGCGGTGAAGCCCTCGTCGAACGGGACGGAGAAGAACACGAGGTTTTCGCGGTCGAGCGTGATCGTCGCGGTGAAGCCGCTGCCGTCCGCGTCAAACGACGAGACGCTCTGCGCTCGGCGCGCCGCGACGTCCTCGACGTACGATTCATACGTGAGGCCCTGCTTGTCAGTGTCCTCGACGGGCTGCAAGAGGTCCGCGAATCGCTGCGCCTGCTCCTCGGTTAGGCCGACGGCGCGCACGAGCATCAGCGAGCGCGAGCTCTCGGTCATGGCCTCGAGGTCGTCGAGCAGGATGTATTTGTCGTAGGCAAAGCCCATCGGCAGACAGTTGAGGTTTTCGTAGAACGTGAACGTCTCGTCCTCGAAGGCGTACACGTAGCCGTACTGGCCGTAATTTTGCGCGAACTCGGACGACTTGTCGTGCGGCATGAAGATATACTTGACGCCCAGCAGGCCGCGCAGCGCGTACAGCTCCTGCTCGGGCTTTGAGGACACGTCGCGCTTGACGCCGAGGCGCGGATAGAAGTCCATGATGGACGGCGAGACGGTGCTGTTGAAAAATTGCAGCGACGTCGGCTCCATCCACAATCCGAGGTTGTCGTATGTGCCGTACGTGTCGGCGCGGAAGAAGCCGTCGTCCGGCCAGTCGATGGACTCGGCGGCGTAGTACTGCGTTTTCAGCTCAGCGTCGCCCTCCCACTGGGGAAACTTCGACAGCGAGATGTGCACCACCGCGTAGAACACCGAGAAGCCCAGCACGGCCGCGAACAGCCGCCGCACGAGCGCGGGCCGCGTGCGCGACACGTAGATCGTCAGCGCGAACAGCGCGATGCCCAGCAGCGCCGTGAGCAGCATCAGCCAGAACTGCGCCTGATCCTGCACGACGCCGAACGACCATGCATCGTCCTCTTTTTTGGGCACCACGGCGAATATGATATAAATGGTGGTCAGCACTGTGACGATCTTGACGCCGCGCTCGAGGTCGGCGCGCTCGTCCTCGACGGCGCGCGCGGTGGCGGCGCACATGATGAGGATGGGCATGTAGTACCAGCGGGCGTAATAGCTCGAGTTCATCGCGTAGAACGCCGAGTTGAGCGCCGGCACGAGCGCCATCACGAGGCACGTCTGCATCAGGCGCGTCATCCAGCACTTCGGTTTCAGGTGGATGTATGCCAGCACGCCCGCGATGCCGACGACAGGCAGATACGCCGTCATGCTGGTGTGCTTGATGACGCAGTCGGTGAAGATGTTCGGCAGGTACGTCGGGTCCGGCGGCAAGATCAGCGATGTGAGAATGGCGAAGTACTGCTGCACGCGGCCGTAGAGCAAAAAGCCGAAGCCGCTGGAGAGGTCGACGGTGCGGGGGTTCTCCGCGAGGCTGAGCACCGCGGGCCACGCCAGCACGCAGCCCATCGCGCAGCCGAGCAGCGATTCGAACGCCAGCAGGAAAAACTCCTTCACACGCACGCGGTACGAGCGCGTGAACAGCCGGATGAAGAAGTAGAGAAATAAAAAGACGATCTGCCCGGCGAAGAAGAAGTAGCTGTTGACGAGGTTCAGCGCGACGAGCAGCGGGAACACGGCGCGCCGCTTTTCGAGCACGAACTCGTCGAGCGCCCACAAGAGGAACGGGAACAGCGCGACGCAGTCGAGGAAGTGGTTGAAGAACGTGTTGTACACCATGAAGCCCGACAGCGCGTAGAGGCACGCGCCGAGCACGGCGGCGTTCTGGCCGCGCGTGTAGCGGCGCAGCCATGTGTACACCGCGAGGCCCGCGACGCCGAATTTCAGAATGAACAGCGGCGTCATCAGGTACGGCGACCACGACGCCGGGAACAGGCACGACAGCCAGAAAAACGGCGAGCCGAGCAGGTAGAACGAGTACGAGTTGACGGCGGACGAGCCGAGGTCGGTGTTCCAGCTCCACTGTCCGGCGCTGGTTTTGACGAACTCGTTCATGTAGTGGTAAAACGAGATCTGCTGGCTGTTGTAGTCGCCCGCGTTCTGGAAAAAGCCGCCGTCGACGATGAAAAACGGCAGAAAGATGAGCGCCGCCGCGGCGGCGGAGTAGAAGAACGCGAGCAGATAGCCGTTTTGTCTCTTTTTGCTGGCAAGGCTGTTCATAGGCAAAATCTCCTGCTATACTGAAACTATCTCTCAAAGGAGGAACGGATCATGGAGCTGTATCATTTCAACGCGCTGTGCGCGCGGATGAAATACATCGTGCGGTGGGGGCTGATGCGCTCGTCGCGCGCGGAATCGCTGAGCGAGCACACGGCCGACACGGCGATTTTGGCGCACACGCTGGCGCTCATCTCGCGCAATGTGTTCGGCACGGACGCGGACGCCGGGCGCGTCGCGACCGCGGCGCTGTACCACGACGCGGGCGAGATCCTCACCGGCGACATGCCGACGCCCGTCAAGTACAAAAACCGCGACTTGAAGACGGCGTACAAATCGGTGGAGCGCGAGGCCGCGAAGAGCCTCGCGGCGCTGGCCCCGCCGGAGCTGCGCGCGGACATGGAGGCGTGCCTGACCGGCGCGGCGCTGACGGAGAAGGAGCGGCAGCTTCTGAAGGCCGCCGACCGGCTGTCGGCGATCATCAAGTGCATCGAGGAGGAGCACGCGGGCAACCGCGAGTTCACGGGCGCGAAGGCGCAGCAGACTGAGGCCCTCGCCGCGATGGACTGCCCCGAGGCGGAGTACTTCACGCGGCACATGCTGCCGTGTTATTCGATGACGCTGGACGAGCTGTCGCTCGGCTGGTGAGCCTGGTATTCGTACGCCAGCGCGATGACGTCCTCGAGGTCGAGGAACGTCGTCATCGCGCAGCACGCGCGGCGCAAACTGGCCGCGCCGCGCAGGCCGCGCATGTACCACGCGGCGTGGGTGCGCGCCTCGCACATCGCGACGCGCTCGCCCTTGTCGTCGCACATCGCGCGGATGTGCTCGCGCAGCACGGAAAAGCGCTCGGCGAGCGTCGGCGGCGCGGGGATCGGCTCGCCGCGCATCGCGGCGGCGATCTGCGCAAAGAGCCACGGGTTGCCCATCGCGCCGCGGCCGACGGCGACGCCGTCGCAGCCCGTCCGGCGCAGAAGCTCCAGCGCGCCCTCGGCGCCCGTCACATCGCCGTTCGCGAGCACGGGGACGCTGACGGCGGCTTTGATCTTCGCGATCTCGTCCGGGTGGATGCCCGGCTCGTACTGCTCGCGCCGGGTGCGGCCGTGGACGGTCAACAGTGCGACGCCCGCAGCCTCGCACCGCTTTGCCACCTCCGCGCCGGTGAGGGTGTCCTCGTCCCAGCCGATGCGCAGCTTGACGGTGACGGGCACGACCCCGGCGGCGCGGCACACGGCGCGCGCGATGTCTTCGGCGCGCTTTGGGTCGCGCAGGAGCGCCGACCCCGCGCCCGGGCCTGTGATCTTCGGCGCGGGACAGCCCATGTTGATGTCGATGAAATCGAACGGCACGCGGTATTCGCCGCCCGCGAGGCGCGCGGCGGCCTCGGCCATCACGTCCGGCTCGTGGCCGAACAGCTGGATGCCGAACGGCGCGCCGCCGCCCCCGCCCGCCATCAGGAGGGGGCTTTTTTTGTCGCCGAGCGTCAGCGCCTTGGCGCTGACCATCTCGCTGACGGTCATGTTCGCGCCGAAGCGCGCGCACAGGCGGCGCATCGACGTGTCCGTCGCGCCCGCCATCGGCGCGAGCGACGCGCCGGGCGCGAGGGTGATGTTGCCGAAGCGCACGGCCCCGGCGGTTTTGTCGAGAGAAATTTGTGTCTGTTTCATAGCTTGTATATTGTATCACAAATCGCGCGTTTGTGGTATACTGAATGCACGACGTTTTTTGACTCAGGGGAGGACATCCGGTTTGAAACTACTTGTCTTGGACGGAAACAGCATCGCGAACCGCGCGTTTTACGGCATCAAGCTTCTGACGACGAAGAGCGGCACGCCGACGAACGCGCTGGTGGGATTTCTGAACATTCTTCTGCGCCTGCTCGCGGACGAGCAGCCCGACGAGGTGGCCGTGGCGTTCGATCTGAAAACGCCGACGTTCCGCCATAAAATGTACGACGGCTACAAGGCGCAGCGCAAGGGCATGCCCGACGAGCTGGCGGCGCAGATGCCCGTGCTGAAAGAAATTCTGACGGCGCTTGGCTACAAACTCGTGGCGTGCGAGGGGTACGAGGCCGACGACATCCTCGGGACGCTGGCGGCGGCGTGCGAGGCGCGCGGCGACGAGTGCGCCATCGCGACGGGCGACCGCGACAGCTTGCAGCTCGTCGCGCCGCACGTGCGCGTGCTGCTGGCCTCGACGCAGGGCGGCCGCAGCGTGACGAAGGTGATGGACGAGGCGGCCGTGCGCGAGCAGTACGGCGTGGAGCCGCGCGCTCTGATCGACGTGAAGAGCCTGATGGGCGACGCGTCCGACAACATCCCGGGCGTGCCGGGCGTCGGCGAGAAGACGGCGCTCTCGCTCATCGGGATGTTCGGCACGCTGGACGGCGTTTATGCGCACCTCGACGACCCGCGCGTCAAAAAGGGCGTGCGCGAAAAACTCATCCGCGGCGAGGAGTCGGCTGTGATGAGCCGGAAGCTCGCGGAGATCTGCCGCTGTGCGCCCGTCGAGACGGCGCGCGGCGCGTACGCGAAGACGGACGGCGACCCCGCGCGCGCGGCGGAGCTGTTGACGCAGATGGAGATGTTCGCGGTGCTCGAAAAGCTGGCGCTCTCCCCCGCCGCCCCGGCGGCGCAGGAATCGCAGCTGCCCGCCGCCGCGTTCGGGCCGTTCGCGCCCGGGTCGGGCCGCGTGCTCGCGTGGCCGCGCGATGGGGGCTGCGCTGTCGCGCAGGGGGCGCGCGTGGCCGTCTACGCGTGGGATGACGCGGCGCTCTTGGACAGGTTGTGCGACGCGCGGTACGAAAAGCGCGCGTTCGACGCAAAGCCGATGTACCGCGCGGCGCTCGAGGCCGGGCGCGAGGCGGTGAACATCACGCTCGACGCGAAGCTGGCGGCGTATCTGCTGAACCCGTCGGCGCGCGGGTATGAGGTCGCGAACCTCGAGGCCGAGTACGCGGCGAAGGCGGCGTTCACGTGTGAGGAAGCGCCCGAGGCGGGCGCGGCGGAGGCGCTGTTCGAGCTGCTGGCCGAAAAATGCGAGGCCGACGGCATGGGCGAACTGCTGCGCGACATCGAGCAGCCGCTGTGCGAGGTGTTGGCGGACATGGAGTTCCGCGGCGTGGCCGTCGACCGCGCGGGCATCGAGGAATTTGGGCGCGAATTGCAATCGGCGCTCGACGCGGAGCTTGAGGCCGTGTACAAGGGCGTGGGGTACGAGTTCAACGTCAACAGCCCGAAGCAGCTGGGCAAGGCTCTGTTTGAGGACCTCGGATTGCCGACGCGCAAGAAGACGAAGAGCGGCTACTCCACCGACGCCGAGACGCTCGAGAGCCTGCGCGGGTACGACCCGGTGATCGGCCACATTCTGCAATACCGCACGTACCAGAAGCTCTCGGGCACGTACGTGGAGGGGCTTTTGAAGGTGATCGGCCCGGACGGGCGCATCCACTCGACGTTCAACCAGACCGAGACGCGCACGGGGCGCATCTCGTCGAACGAGCCGAATTTGCAGAACATCCCGGTGCGCACGGAGCTGGGCAGCCGTTTCCGCAAATACTTCGTCGCGCCCGCGGGGAAGCTGCTGCTCGACGCGGACTACAGCCAGATCGAGCTGCGCATCCTCGCGCACATCTCGGGCGACGGGCATCTGCGTCAGGCGTTTCTGGACGGCGAGGACATCCACGCGGCGACGGCGGCGAAGATGTACGGCGTACAGCTTTCGGACGTGACGGGCGCGATGCGCACGTCGGCGAAGGCGATCAACTTCGGCATCATGTACGGCAAGGGCGCGTTCAGTCTCGCGAAGGATCTGAACATCCCGCTGAAGGAGGCCGAGAATTTTCTCAAAACGTACCTCGGCACGTACCCGGCGGTGAAGGAGTATATGGACGAGACCATCGCGTTCGGGCGCGAGCACGGCTATGTGGCGACGCTGTACGGCCGACGCCGCGCGCTGCCGGAACTTGCGAGCCACAACTTCAACCTGCGCGCGTCGGGCGAGCGGATGGCGATGAACACGCCCATCCAGGGCACGGCGGCGGACATCATCAAGGCGGCGATGGTGCGCGTGTACCGCCGCCTGAAAGACGAGGGCCTCGCGGCGAAGCTGATTTTGCAGGTACACGACGAGCTGATCGTCGAGTGCGCGCCGGACGAGGCCGACCGCGCGGCGGAAATTCTGGGCGAGGAGATGCGCGCCGCCGCCGACCTCGCCGTGCCGCTTGTGGCGGACGTGAACCGCGGCGAGACGTGGTACGAGGCGAAGGGCTGATGGAGGAGTTTGCATCGCGCCCGATGGGGGCGCAGGACATTCCCGGCGCGTCGGCGATCGAGGCGTCGGTGCCAGACGGCTGGAGCGAGCGGGGCGTCGCGGACGCGCTGTCGTCGCCCGCCGGGCGGTGCTTCATCGCGCACGACGCGCGCGGCGCGGCGGGCTTCTGCGCGTGCACGCTGGCCGGGGGCGAGGCGAACATCGACGCCGTAAGCGTGCGCGCCGACGCGCGGCGCAAGGGCGTCGGCGAGGGGCTTTTGCGCACCGCCCTGCGGGCGCTCAAGGAGGAGGGCGCGTCGGAGGTCTTTCTCGAGGTGCGCAGCGAGAACACGCCCGCCATCCGCCTGTATGAAAAACTGGGCTTTTCGCCCGTGGGCGTGCGGCGCGGGTTTTACAAAGACCCGCCCGACGACGCCGTCGTGATGAAAAAGGAGCTGTGAAGGATGGAGAAAGTGCTGAAAATTCTCGGCGTGGTCTTTCTCGTGCTGGGGCTTGTGCTGCTCGCGCCGGGATTGTACCTTATCTGGAAATACGGCCTCGCGTTCATCGTGCTGCCGCTGAACGGGACGATTTTTTTTGCCGTTGGCGCGGGATTTCTGCTGCGGCTGCGCGCTCTGGCCGCGCGGGAAAGGCGGCTGCGCGAGACGGGGCAGCGCATCGACGCGGACATCGCGGGCGTGCAGTGGAACACGATGGTGCGCGTGAACGGCGCGTGCCCGCTCGTAATCCAGTGTCAGGCCGTGAACCCGGAAAACGGGAAGGTGTACGTATTTCGCTCCAAGAGCGTATGGTATGACCCGACGCCCTTCCTCGAAAACCGCAAGACGCTGCCGGTGTACGTCGACGGGGCGAACTGGCGGCGCTACGCCGTCGACACCGACGGCATTCTGCCCGAAGAGGGCTAAAGGAGAGGTACATGAAAATTCTCGGAATTGAGACGAGCTGCGACGACACGTGCGCGGCCGTCGTGGAGGACGGGCGGACGCTGCTGTCCTCGGAGACGGCGACGAGCGCGGCGGAGCAGAACCTATACGGCGGCGTCGTGCCGGAGATTGCGTCGCGCCGCCACATCGAGCACATCTCGCAGGTGGCGCAGGCGGCGCTTGCGAGCGCGCAGTGCCCGCTTCGGGACATTGACGCCGTGGCCGTGACGTTCGCGCCCGGCCTGATCGGCGCGGTGCTCGTGGGCGTGAACTTCGCGAAGGGCCTCGCCTATTCGGCGGGAAAGCCTCTCGTGCCGGTGCACCATCTGCGCGGGCACATCGCGGCGCTGTACCTGACGCACCCGGAGCTGGAGCCGCCGTTTCTCTGCCTCGTGGCGAGCGGCGGGCACAGCCATATCGTTGAGGTGGAAACGTACACAAAGTTCCGCGTTTTGGGCCGCACGGTGGACGACGCCGCGGGCGAGGCGTTCGACAAGGTGGCGCGCGTGCTGGGGCTGGGGTATCCCGGCGGGCCGGCGGTGTCGAAGGCCGCCGAAGGCGGCGACCCGCGCGCGTACAAGCTGCCGGTGCCGCACGCGGCCGGGCCGTACGACGTGAGCTTTTCGGGGCTCAAGACGGCCGTGATGAACGCCGTTCACAACGCCCGGCAGAAGGGCGGCGACGTCAGCGTGCCGGACATGGCGGCGAGCTTTCAGTACCGCATCACGGAGATTTTGGCGGACAAGCTGCTCTCGGCGGCGCGCGACACGGGCGCGAAGCGCGTGTGCATCGCCGGGGGCGTGGCGGCGAACGGCACGCTGCGCGAAAAGCTGGAGACGGGCGCGAAGCGCCTCGGCGCGCAGCTGTACTTGCCGAAGCTCTCGCTGTGCGGCGACAAC
>CALXIU010000192.1 GCA_944388415.1 uncultured Ruthenibacterium sp.
GTTCATCTCGCGCTTGATGGCGCCCATCGCGGCGAAGCACGGCGCGCACAGCAGGTTGAAGATCATGAACGAATAGGCGCTGAGCGCGGTGAAGTCCAGCGCGAGCAGGCCCCAGATCTCGTCGCCCGTCTCGCTGAGTTCTCCCGCATAATTGTACAGCACGCCGAACGTGTTGACAAGCTCTTCTTTCGCGATCAGGCCGGTGAACGTGGCGACGGCCGCCTGCCAGTGGCCGAAGCCGAGCGGGGCAAATATCACGGCGACGGCCGCGCCGACGGAGGCGAGCAGCGAGTGGTTGTTGTCCTCGACCATCACGAGCGCGCCGTCCGAGAGGCCGAAGCCCTGCAAGAACCACAGCACGATGGAGCTGAGCAGGATGACCGTGCCCGCGAGCGCGATGGTGACTGCCATGTCTGTTCCCTCTCTCTCATAAAGCTAGGATATGCTAACTGATGGGCGAAAAAATCAGGTGACGAGGATCTTCTCGCCGTCCGATTTGCGGATGGACAGCTCGTACCCGCGGACGGTGATCTCGACGGGGTCGCCCAGCGGGGCGACCTTGCGCACGGTGACGGCCGTGCCCTTCGTCAGCCCCATGTCCATGATGCGGCGCTTCGTCGCGCCCTCGCCAGTGAGTTTTGCGATGGTAACGGTCTCGCCCGGTTTTGTCTCCTTCAGCGTTTTCATCCGGTCTCCTCCTCCAAAATAAATGTCAGGTGACGAGGATCTTGCTCGCCATCCCGCGGCTGATCGCGACGCGCGCGCCGCGCACCGCGACGATCAGGTTCCCGTCCAGCTCCGAGATGACGGTGACGGGCGTTTCCGGCACGAAGCCGAGGTTTTCCAGAAAGCGGCGCGCCTCGTCTTTCCCGCGCACGCGGCTGACGCGCGCGGGCGCGCCCGGCGTGGCCATGCAAAGCGGCATCGGCATGTTCCCCCTCTCCCCTGTTTGCGCGGCGTTTGTTAGCGTTTGCTAACTATCGCCGCGAAAAATCGCCGCTTCTCAGCGGCCTTTCCGAGTGTAAGTTCACCACGGCTAACTGAGTTTGTCAATGCTTACCGGAAAGTTTTACAAAATCTTTTCGAGGGGCGCGCGGCGCGGCGGTTTTTCCGGCGCGGGAAGTCTGGTATCCCGTCCGTGATGTATGGTATAATGGAAAAAACAGACGAGGTTTTTCGCGCGTTTGCGCGGCAAGGCCCGTTTGCGAGGAGGAGTCTTTATGCGCCTGCCCCACATCGGACTTCGCAACCTGAAGACGGCCGCGGCGGCCGCGCTGTGCGCGCTGATCTACGCCGCGATCGACCGCAACCCGACGTTCGCGTGCATCGGCGCGATCTTCGGCATGGGCACGGACGTCGAGCACTCGAAGCTGCACGGCGGGAACCGCCTGTTCGGCACGGTGATCGGCGGCGTGCTGGGCATCGTGCTGTTCCGGGTATACCTGATCTTCTACCCGGACGGCGGTCACTCGCTGGCGCTGGTGCCGCTGCTGTTCGTCGGCGTGGTGATTCTGATCCTCGTCAGCCAGAAGCTGTGGGTGGGCGCGGTGCAGCCGGGCGGCGTAGTGCTGTGCATCGTTTTGTTCAACACGCCGGTGGATACATATGTGTCGTACGCAGTCAACCGGATGGTGGACACGGCGGCGGGCGTGGCGATGGCGCTGCTCATCAACCATTTTCTGCCGCGCGAGCGCCTTGTGCGGTGGCTGAAGGCTGTGGGGCTGAAAAAAGAGTGAATTTCACTTGGAGGGGAAGTGTTTTGCATATGGTAGACGTTGCGGTGATCGGCTGCGGCGTGACGGGCGCGGCCGTGGCGTGCGCGCTGGCGCGGCGCGACGTGTCGGTGCTCGTATTGGAGGCCGAAAACGACGTGGCGATGCGCACGACGAAGGCCAACAGCGGCATCCTGCACGCGGGGTACGACCCCGAGCCGGGCACGCGGATGGCGAAGTGGAACGTGCGCGGCGCGCAGCTCGCGAAGGAGCTGTGCGAGGCGCTGGACGTGCCGCGCACAGAGACGGGCAGCCTGGTGCTGGCGTTCACGGACGGCGAGGTGCGCCATCTCGAGCAGCTGCTCGAGCGCGGGCGGGAAAATGGCGTGCCGGGCCTGCGCATCCTGACGGCGGAGGAGACGGCGGCGATGGAGCCGCACCTCTCGCCGGTGAAGGCGGCGCTGTACGCGCCGACGGCGGCGGTCGTCAGCCCGTGGGAGTACGCGCTGGCGATGGCGGAAAACGCAGTGGAAAACGGCGCGGAGGTGCGCCTCTCCTGCCCGGTGACGGGCGCGGAGCCGGTGGACGGCGGGTGGCTTTTGCACACGCCGCAGGGCGACGTGGCGGCCCGCTTTGTCGTGAACGCGGCGGGCGTTCATGCGGGCGAGGTGCACGAGATGGTCGCGCCGAAGAGTTTTGAGACGATCCCGTGCCGGGGCGAGTACTACCTGCTGGACAAGAGCGAGGGGACGCGCGTGCACAGCGTGATCTTCCAGTGCCCGAACGAGCTGGGCAAGGGCGTGCTGGTGGCGCCGACGGCGCACGGGAATCTGATCGTGGGGCCGAACGCCGAGGACGTGGACTCGACGGCGAACACGGCCGCCGGCCTCGCGTTCGTGGCGGAGATGGCGCGCAAGAGCGTGCCGGACGTCGACCTGCGCCAGAACATCCGCAATTTCGCGGGCGTGCGCGCGAACACCGATCAGAAGGACTTCGTGTTCGGCTTTGCCGCGCCGGGGTTTGTGGACCTCGCGGGCATGAAGAGCCCCGGCCTGACGGCCGCGCCCGCGGCCGCGGAGGACACGGTGGCGCTTTTGATGAGCGCGGGGCTCGGCGCGCCGGAGAAGGAAAATTGTGTGCGCACGCGCAGGCGCGTGCGGTTCCGGGAGCTGTCGAACGAAGAGCGCGCGGCGCTCGTGACAAAGCAGCCCGCGTACGGGCGCGTCGTGTGCCGGTGCGAGACGGTGACGGAGGGCGAGATCCTCGACGCGTGCCGCTCGCCGATCCCGCCGTGCAGCATCGACGGCGTCAAACGGCGCGCGGGCAGCGGCATGGGCCGGTGCCAGGGCGGGTTCTGCTCGCCGCGCGTGCTGGAGATCCTGTCGCGCGAGTGCGGCATCGACCCGCTCGATATCACGTAGGACGGGGCGGGCAGCTACATCCTGACGGGACGGACGAAGGAAGGAGGCGGGCGCGATGCGTGAGGAACTGTATGACGTCGTCGTGATCGGCGGCGGGCCGGCGGGCCTTGCGGCGGCGCTGGCGGCGCGCGAAAACGGCGCGCAGAGCGTGCTGATCCTCGAGCGCGACACCGAGCCGGGCGGCATTTTGAACCAGTGCATCCACAACGGCTTCGGCCTGCACTGGTTCAAGGAGGAATTGACTGGTCCCGAATACGCGGGGCGGTTCATCGCGCAGCTCGCGGGCGGCGGCATCGACGTGGCGCTCGACACAATGGCGCTCTCGCTCGACGCCGCGACGCACACGGTGTGCGCCGTCAGCCGGAAGGACGGGATGCGCGCGGTGCGCGGGAAGGCCGTCGTGCTGGCGATGGGCTGCCGCGAGCGCACGCGCGGGGCCATCGGCATCCCCGGCGCGCGGTGCGCGGGCATCTTCACGGCGGGCACGGCGCAGCGCTATGTCAACGTGGAGGGCTACATGGTGGGGCGGCGCGTGCTGATCCTCGGGTCGGGCGACATCGGCCTCATCATGGCGCGGCGCATGACGCTGGAGGGCGCGAAAGTGCTGGCGTGCGTCGAGGTGATGCCGTACTCCGGCGGCCTCGCGCGCAACATCGCCCAGTGCCTCAACGATTTTGGCATTCCGCTCTACCTCTCGCACACGATCATTGACATCGAGGGCGACGGACGCGTCGAGCGCGCCGTCGTGGCGAAGGTGGACGAACACCGCCGGCCCATCCCCGGCACGGAGATGACGTTCGAGTGCGACACGATCTTGCTGTCGGTCGGGCTCATCCCGGAAAACGAGCTGACGCGCGGCGCGGGCATCGAGCTGGACGCGCGCACGAACGGCGCGGCGGTGTACGAGAATATGGAGACGGCCGCGCCGGGCGTCTTTGCGTGCGGCAACGTGCTGCACGTGCACGATCTGGTGGACTATGTGACGGCGGAGAGCCGCCGCGCGGGCGCGGCGGCCGCGGCGTACGCGCGCAGCGAGCGCGCGCGGGGCGGGGCGATCTCCCTCGCGTGCGGCGACGGCGTGAGCTACACGGTGCCGCAGCGCGTGCGCGTCGAGAGCGTGGAGAAGGGCGTGGACGTGTTCTTCCGCGTGCGGCGCGTCTTTGACGGCGACCTGCGCGTGACGGCGCGGTGCGGCGGCGAAGTGCTGGCGTCGTTCAGACGCGAGCACCTCGCGCCCGGCGAGATGGAGCGCGTCACGCTGCCGCGCGTGCTTCTGGACAAGGCGCGCGGGACGGTGACCATCAGCGTCGAGGAGGCGAGCGTATGAGAGAGCTTGTTTGCATCGTGTGCCCGAAGGGGTGCCGTCTGCATGTGGACGAAGAAAACGGATACAAGGTGACGGGCAACTCGTGCCCGCGCGGCGAGGCGTACGGGCGCGAGGAGTGCACGAACCCGACGCGCGTCGTGACGAGCACGGTGGCCGTCGCGGGCGGCGCGCACCCGCGCTGCCCGGTGAAGACGAACAGGCCCGTGCCGAAGGACAGGATGTTCGACGTCGTGCGCGCGCTCGACGGTCTGGTGATCCCCGCGCCGGTGGCGCTCGGCCAGGTGATCGTCGCAGACGTGTGCGGCACGGGCGCGGACATCGTGGCGACGCGCGGCGTGTGAGAAAGGAAGCGTTTGTATGCTGGCTTATACGTATGTGGAGCGCGGGCGCTTCGCGCTGACGGAGAAGCCGCGGCCCGCGCCGCGCGACAGCCGCGACGCCGTCGTGCGCGTGACGCTGGCGAGCATCTGCACGAGCGACGTGCACATCAAGCACGGCAGCGTGCCGCGCGCCGTGCCGGGCGTGACGGTCGGGCACGAGATGGTGGGCGTCGTGGAGGAGGTGGGCGCGGACGTGCGCACCGTGAAGCCCGGCGACCGCGTGACGGTAAACGTGGAGACATTCTGCGGCGAGTGCTTTTTCTGTCAAAACGGATGGGTGAACAACTGCACCGACCCGGACGGCGGCTGGGCGCTGGGGTGCCGCATCGACGGCGGCCTCGCGGAATATGTGCGCGTGCCGCACGCCGACCAGGGGCTTGACAAGATCCCCGACGGCGTGACCGACCGGCAGGCGCTCTTTGTGGGCGACATCCTCGCCACGGGCTACTGGGCGGCGGACATCGCGGAGATCCCCGAGGGCGGCGACGTGCTGATCCTCGGCGCGGGACCGACGGGGCTGTGCACGCTGGCGTGCGCGGCGCTGAAGCGGCCGGGGCGCATCCTTGTGTGCGAGCCGGACGCGGCGCGCCGCGCGCTGGCGGAGAAGATGTGTCCCGGCGCGCTGACGTTCGCGCCCAAAGACGCGGCGGCGTTCGTGCGCGCGAACACGGCGCACGGCGGCGCGGACGCGGTGCTGGAGGTGGCGGGAAGCGCCGACAGCTTCCGCCTCGCGTGGGAGTGCGCGCGGCCGAACGCGGTGGTGACGGTGGTGGCGCTGTACGACGCGCCGCAGACGCTGCCGCTGCCGGACATGTACGGCAAGAACCTGACGTTCAAGACGGGCGGCGTGGATGGCTGCCGCTGCGCCGAGACGCTCGGGCTGATCGCGCGCGGCGCGATCGACACGACGCCGCTCATCACGCACACGTTCCCGCTCGCTCGCGTCGAGGAGGCGTTCGACCTCTTCGAGCGCCGTCTGGACGGCGTCGTCAAAGTGGCCGTCGAGCCGTGAGGCAAACAAAGACCGGGCCTGCGCAGGCCCGGTCTTTTTTCGATGTTACCAGTACATGTTCCAGTCGGGATCGATGAAGCGCGTGAGGGCTTCCATGAAATAGTAGTCGCCCCAGATGACGCACTCGTCGACGCCGGCGTTCGTGCACGTGTTGTACGGCGTCTTTTTCGCGTACACGCCGTGCAGCAGCTGGCCGTTCGAGACGGCGGGGTCCGTGACCTGATAGCCGCGGATCAGCGACGCCATCAGCTTTCTGGCGAGGGACGTATAGTACTTCGCGTCCTCCTCGGGCAGGTACTTGCTCATCTCGAGGAAGCCGCAGATCACGATGGCCGAAGACGACGAATCGCGCGGTTCGGTCTCGTCGCCGTTGCCGAAGCTGAGATCCCAGTACGGGCAGATGTCGTCCGGCAGGTGCTTGAGGAAGTAATCCGCCACGCGCTTGAAGTACGTGATGTACTCCTCGCGGTGGGTGTACTTGTAAGCGATAGCCGTGCCGTACACGCCCCACGCCTGGCCGCGCGTCCACGCGGACGAATCCTGATAGCCCTGGCACGTCGCGCCGTGCGAGAACTCGCCGGTGTCGGCGTCAAAGAAGATCGTGTGCCACGTGGAGTTGTCGTCGCGGACGACGTGCTTCATCGCGGTGTGAATGTGCTTCTCCGCCACCTCGCGGTACTTGGTGTCGCCCGTGACCTCCGTCGCCCAGTACAGCAGCGGGATGTTCAGCAGGCAGTCGATGATGAGGCGGTGGTTGTTGGGATCGTCCATCGAGCCCCACGCCTGGATGTACTCGCCGACAGGGCGGTAACGCGTCATCAGCTGATCGGCGGCCTTCAGAGCGGCCTCCTTCGCGTGCGGATTGCCGGTGAGCTTGTACGCCGACACACAGGAAGGCGTGTACAGGAAGCCCATGTCGTGGTGATCCACATAGTGTTTGACGATGATCCGCTCGAGGAACGAGTCGACCTGAATGTCGCCGGCTTTTTTGAACAGCGCGCGGTCCTCTTCCGTCTTCGCATTCTCATAGGCCAGCCACACCTCGCCCGTCCAGAAGCCGGACGTCCAGTCGGTGTTGATGCCGGGGGTGTAGAAATTGTTCTCGCTGTTCGCGGCGGGGAAATGCGCCTCAAAGGCGGGCAGATTGGCGCGCACCTGCGCGACGCACTGCTCCATGGCCTCTCGGATCTCGGCGTCGCCGGCCTCCGGGTGCGCCTGGACCTGCTCCAGAGAAATCCACTTGCTCATCGTTTCATCTCCTTTTTTACCATTGCAGCACGGTCATCCGGGTCGGCGCGTCGTCGAGGTCGCAGACCATCGCGCGGCCGAGGCCGTAAGCGCCGCAGATGCCGTTGTAATCTTCCGTGTTGCCCACGTCATGGTGCAGCAGCACCACGCCGAACCGGCGGTCGCCGGCTTCGATCTCATACCCCTCCGCCTCCTGCGGCGTGAGGTCGTGGGCGTACGCCTCATTGTAAACTGTGCGCGGCGTGACGCGAACGGGCTCATCGCCGCGGCGGCGGATGAGAATGGTCGTCATCGACGAGACACCCTCCGCGCGCACCGTAAGTTCGGGGGCGCTGCCCATCAGGTTGTAATGGCGGGAAAACATCGCCTCGCTCTGCTCCGCGCGGACAGTCTGTTCCGGCGCGAACGACTCGATGTGGAAGCCGCACAAACGCCCGGCGCCGTCAAAGCCGTGCTCCGACGGCGTGAGCCGGATGGAATCGCCGAACAGGAAATGCTGCGCCGACTCCTTGGGCGGGATGCCGAGCCACTCGTCGCTGATGATGTACACGTCCGGCCCGACGGCCAGCACGCGGCGGTTCAGCGTCAGGCCGCGCGCGGCATAGCCGGTGTGCGCGCCCTCCACAAAGAAGTATTCGCCCTTTTGCACGACGCGGTTCGGCGTTGCCATCGGCATGGCCTTGTAGATCCACGAATCCGCGCTGTCGGCGTACTCCTCGTCGTCCGCGAGCGGCACATTGTGCGCCGCCGACGATTTGAGCACATAGCGCTCGTTTGTGTCGGTGTACGTGAAGCGCCCGCCGTCGGCGAGGACTTCCTCGCCGTCGAGCCACAGGCCGACGTGGAGTTTGTCCTGATGGCCGTGGCCGCCGCCGAGCGGGCCGTTCTTGAAGTAGAGCCAGTCCGCCCTCTCGTCCCAGCCGGAGCGCAGGACGACCTGACCGCTGGAGGACAGTTCCGCCGCGCCGCCCATCAAGGGTTCGGGCACGATGTCCTGATACCGGCGGTCGCCCTCCGGGCCGAACAGCCAGATGCTCTCGTAGTCCAGACGCGCGGACGCGCCCGCCTTGAGCAGCCCGTCGCCGAGCAGCAGCGCGGCCTCGCTGAGGATGTCGCGCACGTCGGTGTCGTCGGAGTCGCCCGTCATGGGCTGGCGGTGCGCCGGGTTTTTGAGCGCCAGCGTGGCGTACGCCGCGGCTGTGATGAGGCCGGTCTCCTCTTCGTCAAAGAGGTCGTCGCCCCAGATCTCGGCCAGGCGCAGCACTTCGAGGTAGCTCATCAGCACCTCGTTGTGATACATGGGAGAGGCCTCCCACTGCATCCCGTCGTCCATGATCTGCGTGTGCAGCGCCTCCTTCAGGAAGAAGCGCGCGCGCGCGAGGTCGTCGGGACGGTCCAGCACCCAGGCGATGGCATACAGCCCGGTGTACTCCATCACGCCCCAGTTGCTCTTGGTGGAAAAGCCCGTGCGCGGGTTTTCACCCAGACGGCGGGCATGGGCCTCGAGGCCCTCGAAAAAGCGCTCGGCCACCTGCGGCGTCACCGCGGGGCTGTGCGCGCACAGCGCCATGGCCCGCAGCCAGTAGTCGGCGCGCAGGCCGGAGTCCAGCGTGCGCCACGTGGTGTTCGCGGCCTCCGGACGCCACGGTTCCTTGTCGAGCCAGTCGAGCAGCTGGCTGACGAAACACTGTGCGTACGCTTCATCTCCCGTCAGCGCATAGGCCTGCCCGAGGCAGATCCAATAGCGGTGGCGGTTCATCTGGAAGGTAAATTCCTGATCGCCGTTGAGCACAAAGCCCCAGTCGATGCCGTTTTCAAAACGGACCGGCTCGTACGTCTGCTCCATGTCCCACGGCAGCTGGAACAAAAACGTGTTGTCGCGCAGCTCATCCGCCGTCTTGAGCGTCAGAGCGCATTCGTCCGGCCAAAGCGCGCGGCACAGCGACGCGCGGCGTGCGGCCTCTTCGCGGCCGGGAGCCATCGCGTCGCAGAACGCTTTCCAGCGGGGGGAATATTCCTGTGTCATACGGGTGTCGCCTCTCTGTTCCAGTTTTCGGCAAAGCCGTCGTTCTGACGGCGCATCCACTCCAACACGGACGCCTCCAGCTGCGCGGCCAGACGGCGGTTTTCCGGCACATCCAGCGCGAGCGGGTGCATCTGCTGGGGATCGGCCGCCGTGCAGTAGAGATACCGCGCGGGGCGGGGCGTGACGTCATAGCCGAGTTCCATCACATACGTGTAGTCCTGTGTGCGGACGCCGCGCCAGCCGAACGTCTTCGGGTCTTTGCCGGCCTGCGCGAAGTTTTTCAAGAACACGTCGCGGCCCGGGCACGCAAGCAGGAAGCTGACCTTTTCGAGGTCCTCGCGGTCGCTTGTCAGGTACGCGGAACAATCCTCGCCCTCGACCGTGGCGGGGACGGGAACGCCCAGCAGCCCGAGCACCGTCGGGGTCATGTCCTGACTGCCGATGCACGTGCGGCACACGCGACCGCCCGCGCCGGGCACGCGCACGACGAACGGGATGCGGATGGATTCCTCATACCACACATGCTTGCCCATGAGCCCGTGCGAGCCCATCATGTCGCCGTGGTCGGCCGAGAGGACGATGACGGTGTCCTCGTACAGGCCCGTCTCCTTCAGATAGGAGAGAAGGCGGCCGAACTGGTCGTCGAGGCCGCTGACGGCGGCGTAGTACTGCCGGGTGATGAGCTTCATCTGCTCCGGGGTGTAGTCCATCAGCTCGCCCGTGTGGTGATGGATGTGCTCCATGCTCACGTTGTCCTTGAGCTTGACGTCGGGATAGAGATCGAGGTACTTCTGCGGCACCTGATCGTAGAAGCTGTGGGGCGGGTTCCACGAGACGTACAGCGCGAAGGGGGCGTCTTTGGTCCAGACGTCGCGCAGATATTCGATGGCCTTCGTCGTCTCGTGCTGCACCGACCACTCGTCGATGCGGATCATGTCCGGTGTGTCGCGCCAGTAGTGCGGCGTGAGGTGGCGGTCGTACGTGCCGTACGAGTACCAGTAGTCGAAACCGTGGCGCCGCGCGCCGGGAGGGGTGAACGCGTCCCAGTCGCGCGCGCCCGACGCAGGCTCGGGGCAGTTGTTCTGTTCCGGCTCGTCAAGGTGCCATTTGCCGATGTACGCCGTCTGATAACCGGCGTCCTTGAGCATTTCGCCGACGCCGACCTCGTCGTCGCCAAGGCGCATGGAAAGGCCGTTCTTGCAGTTGGTGAAAATGCCCATCGACAGCGGATAGCGGCCTGTGATGAGGCTGGCGCGGTGCGCCGTGCAGACCGGGAAGGTGCTGAACGCGTGGTCGCAGTACGCGGCCTCGCGGCAGAAGGCGTCCATGTTGGGCGTGAGCACGGGGTCTTCGCACGCGAAGCCCATCGCGCCCGCGCGCCACTGATCGGCGAACACAAACAGCAGGTTTTTCTTCTTGCTCATGTTGTCACCTCGACCGCAATGTCCGCCTCGGCCCTGAGTTTTTCCTCGTCGAGATCCAGCCCAAAGCCGTTTTTCAGCGTAATGCCGATCGGGTTGCGGCTGCTGTCGGTGGCGAGGCCGTTGACACAGCGGTAATAGAAATCAGATTCGTTGCGTTTTTCCGTCGCCTCCACCCACCGCGCGCCGAGGCACGAGGCCAGCTGCTGCCAGATGGACGCGGACGGCCCGACGAGGCTGTCGTCGCCGATCATCAGCCCGGCGCCGAGGTCGCGGATGCGGTCCGCGAGCACGACAGCGTCGATGATGGAGCCGGCGGAGTCGGGGGGGATGTTATAGATCGCCCCCCTGCCGGTGCGGAGG
>CALXIU010000193.1 GCA_944388415.1 uncultured Ruthenibacterium sp.
AGAATGATGGGCACGATAGCAACCGTGATCATCATGTAGATCTTGCCCATGTCGAAGTTCATGTAATCCGCGCCACGCAGCGTCGCGATCAGGATGGGGACGGTCATTTTGTCCTTGGACTGGATCACGAGGGCGGGAACGAAGTAGTTGTTCCACGAACCGACGAAGGTGAAAATCGCCTGCACGGCGATGGCCGGCTTCATGATGGGCAGGACGATGCGGTTGAACGTCATAAACTCGCCGGAGCCGTCGATGCGGGCCGCCTCGACCAGCGAGACAGACAGCGACGATTGCAGATAGCTGTGCATGAAGTAGAACACGGCGGGCGACGCGATGGACGGGATGATGAGCGGCAGCTGGGAGTCATACAGCCCCATATTGGTGATGAGGCGCAAAAAGCCCATTGCCGTGACCTGCGTCGGCATCACGAGGATGGCCATGATGAACGTGAACGCCGCCTTTTTCAGCTTGAAGTCGTAGACATACAGGCCGTACGCCGTCATCGCGGAGAAGTACGTGCACAGCGCCGCCGAGCACGTGGATACGATCAGGCTGTTGACGATGCCCCGAAACATCGGGAAGCTGCCGTCGTTGGCGACGTTTTTCAGGTTCTCAAAGAAGTAGTTGCCGGGCAGTGCGGAGAATCCTTTTTGCAGGTCGGCGTGCGAGCGCGTCGAGTTCACAATGAGGATGTAGAAGAAAAACAGGCACAGGAAGGACAGGAAAATCAGCACGACATGCGCCAGAATGCTTTGCACCGGCAGAGTTTTTTTCGATTTCATTTACCCTTCCCTCCTTGCTTGCCAGCCTTTTGCTTGTGGGGCTTGGGCGAGGTCTCGTTGTTCGTCATCTTGTACACGAAGAAGCACAGGATCGCGCTGACCACAAACAGGTACACGGAGAGCGAACCAGCCATGCCGTAGTTGCGGCTCTTGAGGTGGCTGTTCAGGAACATGATGAGCGTCATTGACGTGCGGTCCGGGTTGCCCTGTCCGTTCGTGAGGATCTGCGGCACGTCGAACATTTGCAGGCCGCCGACGATGGACGTGATGAGCGTGTAGGCCAGGATGGGACGAATCAGCGGCAGCGTGATGGAGAAGAACCGGCGCAGCGGAGTGCAGCCGTCGATCTCGCACGCCTCGAAGATGTCGGGACTGATGCCCATAATGGCCGCCATCAGCATGATGGTGGTGTTGCCGAACCACATCAGGAAGTTCATCAGTCCGACCAGCGAGCGCGTCCCGAACGCGGTGCCGAGGAAGTCGATCGGCTCGGCGATCCACCCGAGGGACTCGAGAATCGAGTTGATCGGGCCGTTCGTGGAGAACATCGCGAAGAACAGCATGGAGAACGCAGACGCCATGATGAGGTTCGGGAGATAAATGACGATCTTGAAAAACTGCTTGCAATAGATCTTGAGGCGGATGTCCGTGAACCAGTTCGCAAGCAATAGCGCGATGACGATCTGGGGAACGAAGCCGATGAGCCACAGGATCATCGTGTTGCCCGCATACCGAAGCATATCGGATTCCAGCAGGCTCTTGTAGTTTGCCAGCCCGACGAAATTGGGGCCGATCTCGTTCAGTCCGGAGCGGTAGTACTCATAAAAGCTGTAGCGCACCGTGTCAACGAGAGGGATCAGCGAGAAAATGAGGAAGCACAAAAAGAACGGAAGAATGAAGATGTATCCCCACTTGGCATAGCTGATGCTCTTTTTCTTATTCTTCATCTGTTATCGACCTTTCCGATCATGGCTGACGCGCCGCAGCGGCGCGGCAGCCGGTTCATCCCGTTCTTACGGCCACTGGATCTCCGTGATGTCGGGATAGCGCTCCTGAATGGCCGTTTCAAAGTTCGTCTTGGCGCGATCGAAATCGACGTTGCCCTGGAAGTAATCGCTGAACGCGTTCTGGATCAGCTCGACGCAGCCTTGGTCATACGAGGACAGCGGCGCGATCTTGATATTCTCGGCGACAGGGGCAAAGTACTCGTAGGCGTTCTGACCGCCGAGGAACTCCGATGCAAACGCCTCGTCGGTGGCAGCCTCCTGCATACCGCTGACCGTGTTGGTGAAGTCCATGTAGTCCTTCGAAATCTTCAGCAGATTGGCCTTATCCGCTGTCAGAGAGAGGATGATGTCACGCACGGCGGTGGGGTTGTCGGTGCCGGTCGCAGCGTGAATGTAGGAGCCGCCCCAGTTGTACTCCTGCGGAGGATTCGTGACAGCCCATGCGCCGGCGTCGCCATCCCAGTTGGGATTCAGCGTGAAGTCGATGCCCCACGCGGGGAGAAGGAATGCGAACACTTTGGACGCGGAGCCCATGGACTTGTTCCAGTCGTCGTTCCACTGACCCTTGACGGTGGAGTCAAAGTAGCCGGCGTCAAGCCACTCCTTGGAGTCCTCGATCCAGTTCATGATCTGCGGATCGACACGCAGCGTCGTCTCGCCCGCGGCGACCCACGGCTCGGAGATACTGTTGCCATACAGACGGAACGTGTCGGCGTAGGAGGCAAAGGTGTAGTAGCCCTTTGCCTTCAGCTCTTCCGCCGTGGCCTTCAGCGTATCCCAATCCTTGACTTTCTCGCCCACGGCGACGGGGTCATCAGTGCCGAACACGTCCATCGCGATGTCGCGGCGATAGACGAGCAGGCCCGGGCAGCACTGCCACGTGGAGCCGCGCTGCACGCCGTTCTGGTCGGAGGCCGTCGTCTTCGTGAAGCTGTACTGGTCGGCCAGATCCGTGTCCGGGTCAATGCCGAGATCCGTCAGCGGCATCGCGACGTTCGCGGTGGCGTCCGTGTACTTGAACACATAGTCCGTCTCGGACAGGAAGATATCGACCTTGTCGTCCGCCGCGGCCGTCGCCTGATTCAGCAGAGCCTCGTCGAGCTTCTGCTGATAGACGCCGTCCTGGTTGGGATTGATGATCCAGTGGATCTCGGTGCCGTCCTTCAGCGTCGTGACCGTGCCGTCGGAAGACGTGCTCTCCACCTCGGGGTAAATCGCCTCGAGGCGGGTGCGGAACTCGTCGTTCCAGCTGTAGATGTTGATGACGGCGCCTTCCTCACCGCCGGCCCCGCCGGCAGCGCCGGACGAAGCGCCGGACGCTGTGCTGGACGAGGCACCGCAGCCCGCAAGCATTCCGGCGCCGATCGCCATTGCCATCAGCAAAGAACCTACTCTCTTTTTCATATTTCATACCTCCTGTAATATTTCGTACCCGCGGCATCGGGTAACCTGTCCGGTATCTTGCCCATATTATAGCGTGAGGCACAGGCCGAGATATATTAGAATCCAACAAAAAGTGTCAAATCCATGACCGAATTTTGTCCATTGTGTGTCTGCTTGCAGGGGGAGAATTTTCATTGCATAATAGACACATCACAGGTCGAAAAGGGGTGTTTTCGATGAATCACAACAAAGAATGGCTGCTTTTGGAGGCAGACGATGTCGTCGATGAGATCGAACATCGGGACCCTACTGAGGAATATTTGTTTTACCGGGCGGTCGCCGGCGGCGACGTCGACCTTGTGCGCCAGAACTGTGAGCAGGGCCGTTTCATGCAGGAGGACGGCGTCGGCGTGCTGTCCAAAGACCCTGTGGTCAACCTGAAATATCACTTTGTCATTACGACGGCGATGATCACGCGCCTGTGCTGCCAGAACGGCATGGAGCTTGAGCAGGGTTTCCGGCTGAGCGATTTTTACATTCAGAAGCTGGACGATTTCCAGACCGTCGAGGACGTCAGCCGCCTGCACGACGAGATGGTCATGGACTACGCACGGAAGATGCGCAAAAACCTGCGCAACGACACGAA
Source organism: uncultured Ruthenibacterium sp. (assembly GCA_944388415.1). Taxonomy (GTDB): domain Bacteria; phylum Bacillota; class Clostridia; order Oscillospirales; family Ruminococcaceae; genus Ruthenibacterium. The sequence continues at coordinate 3,819 of CALXIU010000193.1, forward strand.
CTCGAAGCACATCAACGCCAGCAAGGAGTACATCTACGCGCACATCAAAGAGCGCATCACGATCGAAGACCTCGCCGACGAGCTGGGTGTCTCGGCCAGCTATCTGTCGCGCCTGTTCAAAAAGGAGACCGGTATGCCGGTCAGCAGCTACATCCGGCAGCAGAAGATCGAGATGGCCAAAAACCTTCTTCTTTTCAGTGACGCGTCGATGATCGAGATCGCCAACCGCCTCTCCTTCTCCTCGCAGAGCCATTTCATCCAACAGTTCCGTGAGGTTATGGGGATGACGCCGAAAAAATACCGCGACGAGCACCGCATGACGCCGTGGTACGACTGAACAGCAAAATGGAGCGTTGCAGTTCGTTCTGCAACGCTCCATTTTTTTACATCATAAGCACGATGTCGTTTTCGGCCTCGAGCAGGGATGCGGGAATGTAGTTGTCTGGCAGCGCCTCGCCGTTGAGCGTCATGGACGTGAAGCCGGACTCGCGCCCGTTCGGGTTCTCCACGCGGATGCGCAGCTTTTTCCCGCGAAAATCCTTGTTCATCTCAAACGACTCCCAGCCCGCCGGCACGGACGGCGCGATCCGCAGGCAGTTCAGGTCCGGGCGTAGGCCGAGGATGCCCTCGACGCAGCCGACCATCACCGTCGAGGCGGTGCCTGTCAGCCAGTGGACATGCGAGCGCCCGAAGTGCGGACTCGCCGGGCCCTCCGTGAACTGCCCGTAGCAGTACGGCTCGAGGCGGCGGATCTCCGCGCGCTCGTTCTGCGCCGCGGGCGCGTTCTCCGTGAAGTATGCAAACGCGCGTTCGCCGTGACCGCGCAGCGCCTCCGCAAGGATGAGCCAGCCCTGCGACTGCGAGAAAATACCGGAATTTTCCTTGGTTCCGGCGTTGTAGATGACGGCGAGCGCGCCGTCGAACGCATGGGCGTGGTACGGCGGGTTCATCAGCACTGCGCCGAACTCGGTGTTCAGGCGGCGGTGCACCTGTTCGAGCGCCGCGTCGCCCTGTCCCGGCGTCGCTAGTCCGCTGATGACAGCCCAGCTCTGCGGGTTCAGCCACAGGTTCGCCTCGGGGTCCGTAGCCGCGCCGATCCGTTCGCCGGCCTCCGTGAAGCCGCGGATGAAGCGGTCACCGTCCCAGCACAGGCGCTGGATCTTCTCCCCCGTCATCGAGAGCTCCTTTTCCAGCCAGCGGCAGTCGTCCTTCCGGTTCAGGTCGAGCGCGAACTGGCGCAGGATGCGCAGCGCATAGTAAAATTGCATCGCGACAAAGCTGGACTCGCCGTTCGCGCCGAGGCGCAGGCAGTCATTCCAGTCGGCATAGAGGCCGGCGGGCAGGCCGTGCGGGCCGAGGTGCTCCAGCGAAAAGCGCACCGCGCGGCGAAGGTGCTCGTACACCGTCCCCTCGCCGCGATTGGCAAACGGGACGGCCTCGCCGAGAAACTCCTTATCGCCCGTCTCAGCCACGTATTTATAGACGGTCGGGAACAGCCACAGCGCGTCGTCGGCGCGATAGGCCGGATGCCCTGTTTCCGCCACGTACGACGCGTCGTCAGGCGTATCCTCATGTCCGGGATCGTGCGTGAACTTGACCAGCGGCAGACCGCCGCCGTTGTCCACCTGCGCCGACAACATAAAGCGGATTTTTTCCTTCGCCATCTCTGGTGCGAGATGGATGATACCCTGAATGTCCTGCACCGTGTCGCGGTAGCCGTAGCCGTTGCGCAGTCCGCAGTAGATCAGCGACGCCGCGCGCGACCAGACAAATGTGATGAAGCAGTTGTAGGCGTTCCACGTGTTGACCATCGTGTTGAACGCGGGATCGGGCGTGCACACCAGCAGATGGTCGAGACGGGAATACCAGTCATTTTTCAGCGCTTCGACCTCGTTTGCGCACTGCGCGGCGGGGTCTGTATAAGCGTCCAGCACGGCGGCGGCCTCGCTGGAGCTCTTCATGCCCAGAACGAACGCTACGGTGCGCGTCTCGCCGGGCGCGAGAGAAACGACGCACGACAGCGCGCCGCACGCGTTCTCGTTGTAGGACGCGACGTTGCCGAGGTCGCCGCGCGTCACGCCGACCGGATCGGCATAGCTGTGATAGCGCCCTAAGAACGCCTCTTTGTCGCCGCAGTACGACGAGACCTCCGCGCCAGCAAGCCCGAAGAAGCGCTCTGTGACCGCCTTTCCGTCTACATTTTCATCCTGCGGCTGCGCGTCGAGATTGCCGTGGAGCTGCTGCATGATGCGGTTTTTCTCAAACACCGTGCGGCTGATGAACAGCGAGTACTGGAGATTCACCTGATCCTGTTCGTAGTTGTTGTGGTTGGTGAACTCGGCGTAACCCGTCAGCGTCAGCTCGCGCGGTGCGTCGGAGGCGTTCGTCACCGTCAGCGCCCAGACCTCGTGCGCGCTGCCCAGCGGCACGTAATACGTCGCCTCAGAGCGGATGCCCGCGTACTCGGCCGGCATCCGGGTATAGCCCATACCGTGGCGGCACTCGCACCAGTACGTCTCAAGGTCCTTGCCGACCGGCTGCCACGACGCGGACCAGAAGTCCCCCGTAGCATTGTCACGCAGGTAGAGGTAGCGGCCGGGCTGATCGAACTGATTGAAAATGTAGCGGAGAATGCGCCCGTTTGCGCCTGATTTTGCGAAGCTGTACCCGCCCGCGTTGTTTGAAATGATCGCCCCGTACTCCGGTGAGCCGAGATAGTTGACCCACGGGGCCGGCGTGTCGGGGCGCTGCACGACATACTCGCGCCGCGCATCGTCAAAAAAACCATATTTCATTGTTGTTCCGTCCTTTGTCTGTGTTTACACGAGGTTGGCTTCGATCGTTGCGCCCTCCTGCGGCAGATGTTCAAGAAATACGCGGGAGAGCACAGCCGCGCCATTGTTATTCTTCGGCAGAGCCACGCCGCCGCAGCACGCGTCCGCGAGCGCATACTCGCCATACTCCTTATGCGCCGGGTTGTGGTACCGCACCGTAAGCGGGCGGCCAGCGAAGGTCAGGCTGATCTGCGCGACACCCTGCCCGTCGAATTGTTCCGCGACGAGCTTCGGGTCAAGCACGAGGTCTCCCGCCTCGCCCCGCACACCGAACGTCTGCGTGATCATCGTCATCATGTACCAGCTGGCCGCACCGGTCAGGTAGTGGTACATGCCGCGCCCGTCGATGGAAAAGTATTCGGGGATGCCGGGATAGATACGGCTCGTCTCGAACCGTAGCGCCGCGTCGGCAAGCGTCTTGAGCGCCTTCCAGCCCTCTTTCGCGAAGCCGCGCCGGTACAGCGCGTTCGCGTACATCACGGTCATGTGGGAAAAGACGGCGCCATTTTCCTTTTCACCGTACGCAAAGCCGAACATGCGGCCCATGTTGAATTTCAGTTCCCGGAAATCGGTGTTGAGGCGATATCCGCCGATCTCGGGCCGGTAGAGGTAGTGGTCGGCGCTACGGACGATGCGGCGGATCTGCCCGTTGTCCGCGACGCGCCCCATGACGGCGAAGACCTGCCCGGTCAGCATCATCCGGACACCGCTGACGAAGAAGCCCTCGACGGGCTCGCCGTCGTTGTCGTAGTAGCTGTTAAACCAGCCCTCGCCGTCGCCGTCGATCCACTCCTGCGAGCGCAGGTGGTTCGTCAGCCAGTCGGCGCGGCGGTCGAGGCTGTCGGCCAGCTCGATCAGCCCGACGCTGATCTTCCTGCCGCTGACCGTGCGGCGGCAGCTTTGCAGGTAGAGATCCAGCGCCGCGCGCTTAGCGGGCACGCTCGCGAAGGTCTCCTGGCCGGAATTCAACAGCGTCCCAATCTCCTCCATCAGCTCGACGGTGCGACCCGACTCCCGGGCGTCCATCAGACGCAGCATCTCAGCCAGCTCACGCAGATTGCCTGCGTAAGCGCAGGTGAAGGCGACGCTCTCCCCTCTCTCCGCCGCCATGTCCAGCGCGTCGTTCCAGTCCGCGCCGCGCAGACGGTAGATGTTGTGCGCGCCGACGTCGCAAAACGCCGTGAGCTGTTCGATCAGCAGATGCTCGAGCACCGTGCCGAGGTAGACCTCGCCGCTCTCGGTGAGCTGCCAGTTGCCGTCCGCGGCGGTCCACGCCTCGTCGATCCCAGTGCCGCGGAGCGCCTGCGCGTCCTTGAAATACGGAACCGCCTTGTCGAGGATCTCGACGTCCCCCGTCTGGTCAATGTACATCCGCGTCGTCATCTGCGGCCACAGGGCGTGGTCCATCCAGACGCGTGCAATGCCGTTGCGGTCGGCGATGAAATTGCCGTCGCCGGCACCGATGATCGTCGCGTTCGTCCCGTCCACGCGCACGCCGCCGAAGTTGCTCTCGATCATGCGGCCCACCTGTCCCGGCTCCATCAGCAGAAGCGACAGACAGTCCTGCCACAGATCGCGCCAGCC
>CALXIU010000194.1 GCA_944388415.1 uncultured Ruthenibacterium sp.
ATGCAGGGTCTCATCGAGGTGCTCGTCGGCGATTTCGACACCGTCGTCCCGATGGAGGAGGAGATCACGCAGCTGACGGATACCACATGGCGCATCGGCGGCAGCGCTTCGCTCGACCACGTGGCCGAGGCGCTCGGCAAAAAGCTGCCGGTGGACGCATTTGACACGTTCGGCGGCTATGTGTTCGGCCAGCTCGGCGCGGTGCCCGAGGACGGCAGTACGATCACCGTCGAATCCGACGGCCTTTCCATCCGCACGAACATCGTGCAGGGCCGCCGTCTCGTTCAGGCGATCGTCGACACACGCGCTGGCTCCTCTGAAACACGGGAATGATCGCGGAAAAATCGCCCCGACAGATTGCATTTTGCGATTTCATATGGTAATGTAGTAAAGTAAATGCAAGCGGAAGGGGACGAGCGACAATGGCTGAGCAATTCGTTTTGGAGAGCGCGCAGGTGGACGCCCTGTTTGATGCGATCCTCAAACTGGAGAACAAGGAGGAATGCCGGGCGTTTTTTCAGGATCTCTGCACCGTGAAGGAGCTTGCGGACATGGCGCAGCGCATCGAGGCCGCGCAGATGCTTCTGGAGGGGAAGACGTACGAGCAGATCGTGCGGCGCGTGGAGATCAGCACCGCAACGATCAGCCGGATCAACCGCTGCATCCAATATGGAAGCGGCGGATATGCAAAAATTCTGGGTCGCTGTGCGCAGGAACGCTGCGAGAAAACCGCAGAAATATAACAAAAAGATGACAATTCGGCAATTCTTCAGATAAATTCCGTGTGAATTTGTGCAAATTGTTCGCAATTGTTTCACACAGTAAAGTGAAGGTTGTCAAAAATCCATATTGTATGTTTTTTTGAATGCGTATAAAATATATTCAATCGTTCATAAAGTCCGTGAATTGGATTTTGATGAAAGGAAAGCATAACAGGAGGAAATTCGCTATGAAAAAGTTTCTGAGCCTTGTGCTCGCCGGCTGCATGGCGCTGTCTCTCGCCGCTTGCGGCAGCAGCTCTTCCAGCACTGCGAACAGCACTTCCACGGTCGATGGTTCTGCGTCCACCGGCACCGGCACGACCGCCGCGATCAAGATCGGCGGCATTGGCCCGCTCACCGGCACGGCCGCCACGTACGGCCAGGCTGTCCGCAACGGCGCCGAGATCGCTATCGCCGAGATCAACGCCAAGGGCGGCATGCAGTATGAGTTCGAGTTCCAGGACGACGAGGGCGACGCCGAGAAGGCCGTCAACGCGTACAACAATCTGAAGGACTGGGGCATGCAGGCCCTGATGGGCACTGTCACCAGCACGCCGTGCATCGCGGTCGCGGCTGATGCGGTCGAGGACAACATGTTCCTGCTCACGCCGTCCGGTTCCGCCGAGGACTGCATTGCCAATCCGAACGCGTTCCGCATGTGCTTCTCCGATCCGGAGCAGGGCGAGCTGTCCGCTGAGTACATCGCTGAGAACGGCCTTGCCACGAAGATCGCCATCATCTATGACAGCTCCGACGTGTATTCGACGGGCATCCACGACGCGTTCGTGACGAAGGCCGCCGAGGTTGGCCTGGAGGTCGTCTGCGACGAGCAGTTCACGTCCGACAGCAACAAGGACTTCTCCGCTCAGGTCTCCAAGGCGCAGTCCAGCGGCGCTGAGCTGCTGTTCCTGCCCATCTACTACAACGAGGCTTCTCTGATCCTGACCCGTATGGACGCCGTGGGCTATGATCCCATCGTCTTCGGCTGCGACGGCATGGACGGCCTTGTCACCGTTGAGAACTTCGACACCTCTCTGGCCGAGGGCGTCATGCTGATGACCCCGTTCACCGCGGCTGCGACGGACGACATGACTGTCGCGTTCGTCACCGCGTACGAGGAGGCCTACGGCGAGGCTCCGAACCAGTTCGCCGCCGACGCTTATGACGCCATCTATGCCATCGACGCTGCCATCACGGCCGCGGGCGTGACCGCCGACATGGACTACTCCGCCATCTGCGATGCGCTGATGACCTCCATGACGGAGATCGAGCTGGACGGCCTGACCGGCAAGGCGATCACCTGGGACGCCAGCGGCGCTCCCACGAAGACGCCGGCTGTGTATGTCATCGAGAACGGCATCTACGTCGCTGCGTAATTTTTTCCGAACAACGGAACTGCCAAAGAAGGCTGCCGGGGTGCACCCGGCAGCCTTCTTTCCAATCCGCAGATGATGCAGAAATTGTTCATAAATTCGACATGAATAATTGTGCAGGAGCGTCATTTGTGCTATAATAAAAACATTCTGCATCCGGGTACCCGGCGCGCCGGCGTCACGCCGCCGTTTGGGCTGTGGGAAAACGAACAAAGGGGCGTATCGAATGGAGTTTTTATCAAATTTAGTGAACGGCATCAGCCTCGGCAGCGTGTATGCCGTCATCGCCTTGGGCTACACGATGGTGTATGGCATCGCGCGTATGCTGAACTTTGCCCATGGCGACATCATCATGGTGGGCGGGTACATTTGCTTCATTTCCATGACCTCGCTCGGCTTGCCTGTTCTTGTGTCGATTCTGGCCGCGGTTGTCGTCTGCACGATCCTCGGCATCACGATCGAGCGTGTGGCTTACAAGCCGCTGCGCAGCGCCCCCAGCCTCGCGGTGCTCATCACGGCCATCGGCGTCAGCTATCTGCTGCAAAACCTTGCGCTGCTCATCTGGGGGTCTGACCCGAAGTCGTTCACGTCGGTCGTTGGTTTTGAACCGCTCCGCCTGTTTGACGGTAAACTCGTCATCACGAGCGAGACGCTCGTCACGATCATCGCCTCCGCCATCATCATGGTCGTGCTGACGCTCTTTGTCAACCGCACGAAGGTCGGCCACGCGATGCTCGCCGTGTCCGAGGACAAGGGCGCGGCGCAGCTGATGGGTATCAATGTCAACGCGACGATCTCTCTGACCTTCGCCATCGGATCTGCGCTCGCGGCCGTTGCCGGCGTGCTGCTGTGCTCGGCACAGCCCTCGCTGCTGCCGACGACAGGCGCGATGCCCGGCATCAAGGCGTTCGTCGCGGCCGTGTTCGGCGGCATCGGCTCCATCCCGGGCGCGATGATCGGCGGCGTACTGCTCGGCGTCATCGAGATCATGAGCAAGTATTATATCTCCGCGCAGATCTCGGACGCCATCGTATTTGCGGTCCTGATCGTCGTGCTGCTCGTCCGTCCGGCGGGCATCCTCGGCAAACAGACGCGAGAGAAAGTGTGAGGTGCGACAGATGAATCTGAAAAATTTGGGCCGCACGGCGCGCAGAAATCTCGTTACATACTCGATGGTCATTGCGGCATATATCATCATTCAGGTGCTCGCCGCGATGGACCTCCTTTCGAACTCCCTGTCCGGCCAGCTCATCCCCATCTGCGCCTATGTCATCATGGCCGTCTCTTTGAACCTGACGGTCGGCGTGCTCGGTGAGCTCAGCCTCGGCCACGCGGGCTTCATGAGTGTCGGCGCGTTCAGCAGCGCGTTCTTCTCCGTTGCGGTGGGCGACGCGCTTCCCACGCCTGTCACGCTTGTGCTGGCGTTTGCCATCGGTATGATCGCCGCCGGCGTATTCGGCGTGCTGATCGGCATTCCGGTGCTGCGCTTGCAGGGCGACTACCTTGCCATCGTGACGCTCGCGTTCGGCGAGATCATCAAGAACCTGCTCAACGCCTTCTACATCGGCGTCGACAGCACAGGCTTCCACGTCTCGATGAAGGACGCGACCGCCCTGAAAATGGACGAGACAGGCCGCATCATCATCAAGGGCGCGCAGGGCATCACGGGCGTCAACCGCATGTCCACGTTCACCATCGGCTTTGTGCTGGTGGTGCTGACGCTCATCATCGTGCTGAACCTCATCAAGTCCCGCACGGGCCGTGCGATCATGTCCATCCGTGACAACCGCATCGCGGCGGAATCCGTCGGCATCAACGTGACGAAGTATAAGTTGATCGCATTCACGGTCTCCGCGGCCCTTGCCGGCCTCGCGGGTTCTCTGTACGCGCACAGCCTGGCGACGGTCGTTGCGAAGAAATTTGATTACAACACGTCCATCCTGATCCTCGTGTTCGTCGTTGTGGGCGGCATGGGCAACATCCGCGGCTCTGTCATTGCGGCGGCCGTCCTCACGGTCCTGCCGGAGCTGCTGCGCAGCTTTGCCGATTACCGCATGCTGGTGTACGCCATTGTGCTGATCCTGATGATGCTGTTCAAGCAGAGCCCGCAGATCAAGAACTTCTGCCGCGGCATTGGCGAGCGCCTGCGTCTTGGCTCGCTCTTCCACAGGCGGAAGGCGGAAAACAGCAGTTCGGGAAAGGAGGGCTGACCAATGGCGCTTTTGGAAGTGAGCAACCTCGGGATCGCCTTCGGCGGTTTGCAGGCTGTGGATAAATTCGACCTGACGATCGAAAAAGGACAGCTCTTCGGCCTCATCGGCCCGAACGGCGCGGGCAAGACGACCATTTTCAACATGCTGACCGGCGTATATAAGCCCAATGAGGGCGACATCATTCTGGACGGCCAGAACATCACCGGAATGCAGCCGCAGAAGATCAGCAAGGCGGGCATTGCGCGCACGTTCCAGAACATCCGTCTGTTCAACGACATGTCGGTGCTCGACAACGTCCGCGTCGGCCTGCACAATCAGGTGCACTACTCCACGGTGGCCGGCGTGCTGCGCCTGCCGTCGTTTTATGAGAAAGAAAACATCATGCGCGGCAAGGCGATGGCGCTGCTGAAGATTTTTGGCCTCGACGGGGTGGCGAAGCAGAAGGCGTCGAACCTGCCGTACGGCATGCAGCGCAAGCTGGAGATCGCGCGCGCGCTCGCCACGAACCCGAAGCTGCTGCTCCTCGACGAGCCCGCCGCCGGCATGAACCCGAACGAGACGGCGGAACTGGCCGAGACGGTGCGCTTTGTCCGCGACAAATTCGGCATCGCCATTCTGCTCATCGAGCATGACATGAGCTTCGTCATGGAGCTTTGCGAGAAGATCGTCGTCGTCGACTACGGCCGCATCATCGCCTTCGGCACCGCGCAGGAAGTGCGCAACAACCCGAAGGTCATCGCGGCGTATCTGGGAGGTGAGTGAGATGGGTATGATGCTTTCCGTTCGCGATCTGCATGTCAGCTACGGCGCGATCAAGGCCATCAAGGGCATTTCGTTCGACGTCAACGAGGGCGAGATCGTCACGCTCATCGGCGCCAACGGCGCTGGCAAGACGACGACGCTGCACGCGATCTCGCGTTTGCTCAGCGCGGACAGCGGCGAGATCGAGTTCTGCGGCCACTCGCTGACGCATATGGAGGCGCACAAGATCATCAAGCTCGGCCTGACGCAGGTGCCGGAGGGCCGCCGCGTGTTCGCGAATCTGACGGTCCAGCAGAATCTGGAGCTTGGCGCGTACATTCGCACCGACGGACAGGAGGCCATCTCCGCCGACTATGAGATGGTGTTTCAGCGTCTTCCGCGCCTGAAAGAGCGCCGCCGTCAGGTGGCGGGCACTCTGTCGGGCGGCGAGCAGCAGATGCTCGCCATTGGGCGCGCGCTGATGTGCCGCCCGAAGATGCTGCTCCTCGACGAGCCGTCGATGGGTCTGTCCCCGCTGCTCGTGCATGAGATCTTCAGCATCATCCGCGACATCAACAAGGACGGTGTCACAGTGCTTCTCGTTGAGCAGAACGCAAAGATGGCGCTGGACATTGCCAACCGTGCGTATGTGCTCGAGACGGGCACCATCGCGATGTCCGGCGACGCCGACAAGCTGGCGAGCGACCCGAAGGTCCGCGCCGCATACCTCGGTGCGTAAAAATGAAAAAGAGGTGCGCGGCGTGCCGCGCACCTCTTTTTTGATACGGCGAGCGCTTACTCGTCGTCCGCACAGCCGCAGCCGCAATTGCAGCCGCACGGATCATCGCCCAGACAGCCGCACATGTTGCTCGTGATGTGCGCCAGTTTGTCCTTGAGAGCGCACTGCACTTCGCCCACGGCGGTGAGCAGGCCGATGATGTTGTCGTTCACATCGAACAGACGGGAAATACTGCCTTCGCATGCGATGGCAGCCTGCATCTCCTCGCCGGCGGCGTTCATGATGTGGCTGAGAGCCGTCTCCTCGAGCGCGATGGACTCCAGAAGATCGGTCACGGCCTGATTCATGCTGACGGGATTGCAGGATTTGCTGATGACAGGCATCGACATAATGGTTTTCCTCCCTTTGTTTGGATTCATGCCATACTATGAACGGGGAGGGGAATGTGTGAAAGAAAAAGGCCGGGAGAGCTCCCGGCCTTTTGAATATCAGAAATACATGACCTTGATCTGCTTGCCCATCTTCTCGAGACACTCCGACAACTCGTGCACCAGCTGGATCTTGATGCCGAACGTGATCGGAAGATCGGGGTTCTGGTGCGCGGGGTTGATGGCCTTGCCCACAAAGAAGTTGATGTCCGTCGCGTACTCGAACAGCATCTGCGCGATGAGCGAAGCGCCGTCTGTCTGCAAACTCCACATGTTCGTCAGGTCGCTGTTGTTCAGAAACTCCTTTGCATACTGCACCACTCGGCTCATCGTGATGACGCCCTCGGTGACGAGGTCGATGCCCTTGACATGGCCGATGGGCGGGATATCCGGATCGGAGCCGTAGTCGATCGACGTTGTGATCGTCTCGTGCAGATAATCGGCGGCGATCTTCGACGTCGTGCCGCCGCACACGATCTTTTTGCCTTCCTTCGAGAAGAAGAGCGTCATCATCTTCGTAGCGTCCTTCGGGTCGGAGGGCGGGCCGAACAGAAGGTTTACCGGCGAGCGCTCGCGGATGCGGACGGCAGCCACGGTCGTGTCGTCGCCCGGCTCTCCTTCGTACAGCTTATTGCATTCGTCGACGATCAGCGAAGAGATCAGCTTCGCGGAGAGCGAATCATCGTAAACGCGCTCGGCGAATTCGATGATATTCTCGCGCTGCCAGCCGAAATTCATGCTCTTGCCGACGCCCGCGTAGATCGCGCCGTCGCTCATCGCAATGAACACGTCGTGCAGCTGAAGCGGGATCTTGCTCTCGAGGATCGTCTTGCCCTCGATGACGCGGCTGACAATGGGGTATTCGACGCTCTTTCCGTCGCGCAGCAGGATGACCTTCGGATTGTCAAACTGGATGATCTCCGCGACGGAGTTGTTCGTCACGCGGATGATCGTAAACGTCGAGTATGCCACCTGCCGCACGCTGCACACGGGCAGAGTCTTGACGATGGTGTCGACGCAATCCTCGATGGGCATGCCGTTGGCCATCATCGTGCAGATAATCTTGCTCGTCAGTGTCGAGAGAATGTTCGCCTTGACGCCGCTGCCGAGGCCGTCCGCCAGCACCATCGTCATGGATTCTTCGTTGTTGCCGATGATCTCCACCCGGTCGCCGCACAGCTGTTCACCGACGTGATTGAGGCTGATATAGCCGAAATCGGTCCAAAGATTGTTCATAAGCCCTGACCTCGCTTACTGTGCCAGCGTGTCTTTCAGCTGCGTCAGCGCGATCTTCGTCTCGGCGGTCGTCTCACCAAGCAGGGAGGCGATCTCCTGCACGACGCGCATCTGCTTTTCGATGACGGCGTTCGTGATCTCCACCGTCTTCGAGCACATCTCCAGCTTCTCCGCGGCCTGCGTCTCCTGTGCGGTGATGTCGCGCATGATGCTGAAAATGATGTGGTACTCGCGGTCGTAGACGATGGTCTCCTCCACATACTTCTGGTACTCCGCCAGATAGCGCTTCTTGTCGCGCACCGGGATGCCCGTCGTCATGACGTTCAGATAATCCGCGGGATTCGTCAGGCGCACGATCGGCGAACCGATGATGTCCTTCTGCGTCTTGAGGTTGAAGATGTCGCACGCGGCGCGGTTGATCTGCTGCACGCACAGGCTCTCGTCCAGCACAAAGATTCCGTTCGGCGTATTGTTGATGACAAAGCCCGAGAACGTCTCCGCGCGCTCTTTCAGATACGGCAGGCACATCGTCAGGTCGGCCTTGCCCTGATACACAGCAATGGCCTTGTCGCGGCAGGTCGGATATCCGCACGAGCCGCAGTTCAGCTCCATCTCCTTGCTCGTCTTGCCGATCTTCGAGAGGATCTCGCGGATCGTCGCCTCGCCGGGGATCTGGTTGTGCGTGCCGATGTACGGCATGTTCTTGAACGTGTCCATATCCTGCGGCACGTCGAAATCCACGTCTTTTCCGGCGAAGCGGCGCACCTTGATCTCGCCGTTGAGCAGAGACTTGTGATGATGGCTGATGACAGGCCCGTTGATGCACGCACCTTCACAGGCGTTCATCTCGATGAAGCAGTTTTTCAGGTTGCCCGCCTCGATCTCCTTGAGCGCCTCGATGCTGTTCTGAACGCCGTCAATGGCAATATAAGTAAAGTCTGTGTTGTCGGTGATCATGCTCTCGATCACGCCGCCCTTGATGGGGAAGAAACGCGCGCGCTTGTGGCCCACGTCGACCGTCGAACTTCCGACAGGCGTGACGCCGACGCCGTCCATCCAGCGCTCCAGTTCCTCGAACGTCAGCACGGCGTCGCAATAGTCATACATCTCGGCCTCTTCTTTTTTCGAGATGCAGGGCCCGATAAACACCGTTAGCGCGTCCGGGTGCTGCTCCTTGATGAGTTTGCAGTGCGCCAGCATCGGCGACAGCACGGGCGCGAGATAGGGAAGAGCGGCGGGATGATATTTCTGGATCAGTGTGTTGATGCTGTGGCAGCACGACGAGATGATCACGTCGTATTTTCCGCTCGCGATCATGCGCTCGTACTCCTGCTTGACGATCGTCGCGCCGATGGCTGTCTCCTCCGCGTCGGCAAACCCGAGCTGCTTCAGGATGCCGCGCATGGCCTCAAAGTCCAGCAGCGGGAACTCCGCGATGAACGACGGAGCGATGCTCGCATACACGGGCTTGCCGGATGCGATCAGCTCCTTGACGCGGGGCACGTCGTCGCGGATCTCCTTGGCATTCTGCGGGCAGTTGACAAAGCACCGGCCGCACAGGATACATTCGTCCGCGATGATATTCGCCTGACCATCCGAGAACTTGATGCTCTTGACCGGGCAGTTGCGGATGCATTTATAGCAGTTCTTGCAGTTCGACTTCTTCAGCTGAAGAAACTTGTTCATCACTTCAGGCCCCCAAGCACCTTATCCTGAAAAATCTGATTGAAGTTGTCCGCGGTCACGCCGGTGATGATCTCGTCGTCGATCTTCATGTTCACGCCGACGGTGGAGCACTTCCCAAGGCAGAACGCCGCGCAGAGATTGACTTTGTCCTCAAGCTGGTGCTCCGCGATGGCGGCTTTCATCAGAGCGCTAATGTTGTACGAACCTTTCAGATGGCAGGACGAACCCACGCAGACACAAATATTCATATACATCCTCTCGTTTCTGTGCAATTTCTCTGCCTTGCGGCAGAAGCTCCTGAGTTTATTATATATGGAACGGTCCGGCCGGTCAATCAGAAAATTTGCATTCAGGGCTTGACAATTGCGTCAGAACTCGCTAAAATAGAGAAGCGCCCTGCGGAAGGGCCGCCAAGTGAAGATGGAGCAGTATCGAAGTGGTCATAACGGGCACGACTGGAAATCGTGTGACGGTCAAAAGCCGTCCGAGGGTTCGAATCCCTCCTGCTCCGCCAAAAACCGCGCACGTCAGCGACGTGCGCGGTTTCTTTTTGCGCAGCAGAAGAAGCGCCCGATCCCGCGCGGGGATCGGGCGCTTCGCATCTGTTTTTATTCAGCTGTCGCTCAAGGCGCGCCGGATTTTTTCCACGAAACCGTCCTGAGTGGGCATGAAGCTTGCGATGCTGTGCAGCGGGAGATTCGCCACCATTGCGGCGCCCATGTGCTCGCTCGAGGAACTCAGCTCTGTGTCGCCGACGCCAAAGACGTTTTTCATCTGCGAAAGATACGGCTCAAGCAGCTCGGCTTTCCCGGCCGCCACGACCTCGCCGACGGTCAGCCAGTCGCTGTAAACGATCTTGCGCGGCGAAGCGCTGACCGCAACGGGCGCCGTCAGCGCGATGGCGCGGCTCGACGAACCGATCTCGACCGTATACGCGCCGCCCTCGACGCGCCAGCCGCGCCCCTCGTCGTAATAGGCGAAGCTGCGGTCGTCCAGTGTAAACGTCACGGTTGCCGTCTCGCCGGGCTCAAGGCGCACGCGCTCAAAGCCCTTGAGCTCGTGGACGGGGCGGGGGACCTCCGTCCGGACGGGCGGCGCGACGTACAGCTGTACGACGTGCGATCCGGCGCGCGTGCCGGTGTTCGTCACGTCCACCGAGACGGTCAGCTCGCC
>CALXIU010000195.1 GCA_944388415.1 uncultured Ruthenibacterium sp.
TTTTTTTCTATGCGTTTTGCTCTTTTGCAAGGCGCAAAAAATGCCCCCGCGCCGCAGATGCGGCGCGGGGACGCGAAAAAACAGCGATCAGCCCGCGTAGTGGAGCGAGCAGGAGGCGGAGGGCAGGTTGTCTTCCTTGTAGTAGCCGGTGCGGGTGTTCGTGCAGCCGGGGCCCGCGATCGCGCCCGACTCCATGCAGAACGTGCGCGTCACAATATTGTCCGGCGCCTCGGGCCAGCTGAGGTCGGGATACTTCTCCTCGTCGGAGAACTCGTCGTCCATGACGGCCTTGAACACCTTGAGGCCCGGGTGCATCGAGTGGCTGTACCAGCTCTGCATCGGCTCGTTCTGCGTGTAGCCGTACCAGAAGGCGCTGACGTAGTACGGCGTCAGGCCGACGAACCAGATGTCCTTGACCTCGTTCGTCGTGCCGGTCTTGCCGAGGGTGTCAAAGCGCTTCGTGCTGTAGCCCGCGCCGGTGCCGCCGCCCGACTCCATGACGCCGCGCAGCAGGCGGTTCATGATATAGGCGGTGTCCTCGCTGATGGCCTGGACGCGGTTGATGTCCGGCTCGAGCACGATATCGCCCTTGTAGTCCTCAATGCTGACGTACGAGTGCAGCGAGTAGAACATACCGCCGTTGCCGTACATCATATACGCGCCGGCGAGCTGATACGGCGAGATGCCGTAGCTGTTGCCGCCGAGGCACATCGAGGCGAGCGACACGGCGTCGTTCTCATCGAGCGTGTCGATCTCCAGCGTGTCATGCGCGAACTCGTACATCTCGCTCAGGCCGACCAGCTGGCCCCAGCGGGCCGCGATCGTGTTCTTGGACACCTTGATGGCCTGATACACAGTGTAGTTCGTATTGTCCCACCTGTCGACGTTCGACGGCCAGCCCTTGATGGGCTTGCCCTCCTCGTCGTAAACGGCGTTTTCCAGCGGGGCGTCGAGCTGCGTGGAGGAGAACGTGGCGAGGTTGTTCTCAATGGCGAGCGGATACACCGCGACGCCCTTCATCGTGGAACCGACGGCGCGGGGCGTCGTCGCGAGGTTCTGCAGGCGGTCGCCCTCCTTCTGGCCGAGGCTTCCGACGACGGCGCACAGCTCGCCCTTATAGTTGATGGTCGCGCCGGCGGCGTTCGTCTCGATCGTCTCGAGGATGGGATTGCCCTCCTCATCAACCTTGCCGCCGTCGTAATCCTTAATGGTGCCCGCGGGCCAGTAGGTCTTGGCCGCGAAGGCGTTTTCCATCTTCTCTTGCAGCGACGGCACGACCGTGGCGTAGATGCGCAGGCCGCCGTTGTACAAATAATTGTTCGCCTCGTCCCTTGTCATGTCCTTCTGCTCCATGAGGTCGCTGATGACCTCCTCGATGAGCGTATCAGTGAACCAGGAGTTGTTGGACTGCTGCGCGGCGTCGGGGTCGACGATCGTCTCCGCGAGGCGCAGCGGCTCGGCGATGGCCTCGTTGTACTCGGCCTCGGAGATATACTCCTGCTGCCACATCTCATAGAGGATCTGGTCGCGGCGCGCGAGGTGGTCCTCCGGGTTCGTGATGGGACTGTACTTCGTGGGGGCGTTCGTGATGGCCGCGATGGACGCGCACTCCGCGTGCGTCAGCGGCTCCTTGCCCTCGGCGATGTTCTCGGCGTCGCCAGCGTGCTTGTCAAAGTAGCGGTTCGCGCCCGCCTCGACGCCGGCGACGTTGCCCGTCAGGCCGATGGTGTTGAGATAGGCCTCCAGGATCTCTTCCTTTGAGTAGCGGTTGTCGAGCGCGATGGCGCGGAAGATCTCGCGCACCTTGCGCATGTAGCCGTCGATGCCGGTGCTCTCGTCGTCGTCCGTGATGTTCTTGATGAGCTGCTGCTCGATCGTGGAGGCGCCCTGCATGTTGCCGCGCAGATAGCTGCCGGTGACCATGCGCGACACCTCGTTCAGGAAGGCGTACACGGTGCGGCGGAAGTTGAAGCCGGGATGGTTGTAGAAGTCGTGGTCCTCAATGGCGATGAACGCATTTTTTTTTTTTTTTCTGATCGCGGACGAATCCACCCAGATGCGGTCCTCGGCGGCCGACGTCAGGCGGGCGTACTCGATCCACTCCTCCTGACCGCTCTCGGTCTCCTCGCGGCTGTAGATGATGGTGGTGTAGCTCAGCTCGAGGTTTTGCAGGTCGAGGAGCGTGGCGTCGTTCTCCGTCACCTTGACGACGTACATGCTGAGCGCGACAGCGGCGACGGACGCGCCGATGATGCCCAGACAGATACACACGGCGATGAACTTGAAAAAGCCCACGGCGATGCGGCCTGCCAGACTGCCGTTCTTTTTGGATCTTCTGCTCTTTTTGCCATTCGTTCCGGATGAGGACGGTTTCGGCGCGGAGACGGGCTTTTGCACCCGCGTCTGCGCGAGATCGTCGGAGCGACGGGGCTTATTGGAATTGTTTTCTATGGTGCTCCCCTCCTGAAACCGGCGCGTTTGCCGGATGATCGGTGCTGTGACAAAGGCCGCCGCGGCGGCCGATTGATATAGTATACCACAAAATGCGGCTTCGGGGCAATCCGCCGCCGCATTTTAACCGTTTTGAAACCCCTGCCGTATAATGGAAGGCAGGCTGTGCCATACTGTCGGGTGAGGTGATGCCGAGTGAAAAAGTGGGCCGCGGTGATCGTCTGTGCGGCGCTGTGCCTTGCCGTGTGCGTGGGCGGCGCGCTGATCGCCCTGTCCGTTCTGCGTTCGCCGCAGACGGAGGAAAGCCGCTACATCCTGCGCGACTTCGGCGGGCAGCTGGCTCTGTTCGAGCCGGACAGCGAAGCCCCCATCGCCCGATATGACGTCTACACGGCGCTTCTGCCCGAGGAGGACGCGGCGATGCTGCGCGAGGGCGTCCCCGTCACGGATCAGGCGCAGCTCCAGCGGCTTCTGGAAGATCTGGGCCTGTGAATCAGCCGCGCCGGACGGGCACGATCTCCAGCCAGTAGCCGTCGGGATCCGCGATGAAATAGATGCCCATGCCCTCGTTCTCGTAGCAGATGCAGCCCATCTCGCGGTGCTTTTCATGCGCGGCGGCATAGTCGTCGACATGGAAGGCGAGGTGGAATTCATTCTCGCCGAGGTTGTACGGCTCGGCGCGGTCGCGCAGCCACGTCAGCTCCAGCGAATGCGGCGTCGTGCCGTCGCCGAGATAGACGAGCGTGAAGCCGGGCTTCTCAACGCGGCGGACCTCCTCGAGGCCGAGCGCCTCCCGGTAGAACGCAAGGCTCTTTTCCAGATCGAGCACGTTGATATTGTTATGATAAAAGGTGAATTTCATAGTGTCCTCCCTCTTCTGAAAAAACGACGCAGGGCGCCCGTTTCTTTCATACTCTTCCATTATAGCCATGAAAAACTTCGTTTTCAATGCACAGAATGTGAAAACAATAGATGAAACAGCCCGCGTTTTGTGGTATACTGTTTGCAAATCCACAAACAGGAAAAGGAGCGCACCGCAATGCAGGAGCTGGAATATCCGTTCGACGGCGCGATGATCTTACAGAAAAAACGCGCTTTGCGCCGGAAACTTTTGGAAAAAGACGGTCTTGTCCCGAAGAAAATCGCGATCATGAGCGGTTCGACGATCGGCGAGATCAAAAACATTCTCGAGTTGTTTCTGCTCGACGCGGGCATCCGCCCGGAATTTTACGTGGGCGGATACGCGCTGTACTACGAAAACCTCGTGTTCGACGACGGATCGCTGGCCGCGTTCGCGCCGGACGTCATTTACATCCACACGTCGGCGCAGAACATCACGGACTGGCCCTCGCAGTTCGACTCCGCCGAGGCGGCCGCGCAGAAGCTGGAAAACACGTATGCCCGCTTTGAACAGGTGTGGCAGGCCGCGGCGCGCTTCGGGTGCCCGGTGATCCAGAACAATTTCGAGCTGCCCTCCTACCGCATCATGGGCAACCGCGACGCGGTGGACACCCGCGGCCGCGTGCGCTTTGTCAACGAGCTGAACGCCCGCTTCGCGGCCTACGCGGAGAAGACGCCGAACTTCTATCTGCACGACCTGTGCTACCTCGCGGCGAGCGTGGGTCTGGACAACTTTTTCTCACCGTCGGTGTGGTACGCCTATAAGTATGCGATGGACACGCAGTACATCCCGCTTTTGTGCCACAGCGTGACGCGCATCATCAAGAGCCTGTTCGGCAAGAACAAAAAGAGCGTCGTGCTGGACCTCGACAACACGCTGTGGGGCGGCGTGATCGGCGACGACGGCCCCGAGGGCATCGCGCTGGGCAAGGAGACGCCCGCGGGCATGGCGTACACGGAATTCCAGACGTATCTGAAGGAGCTGTCGGGCCTCGGCGTGATGCTGAACGTGTGTTCGAAAAACGAGGAGAAGAACGCGCTGGAGGGCTTCGAACGCGCGGACAGCGTCTTGAAGCGCGACGATTTCCTGTGCTTCAAGGCGAACTGGGAGCCGAAGCATCTCAATATGGCGGCCATCGCGAAGGAGCTGAACATTCTGCCGGACAGCTTCGTGTTCATGGACGACAACCCCGCCGAGCGCGAGATCGTGCGCCGTGAAGTTCCGGGCGTGACGGTGCCGGAGCTGACGGCGCCGGAGATGTACATCTCCGCGCTCGACAAGGCGGGCTGGTTCGAGGTGACGACGCTGTC
>CALXIU010000196.1 GCA_944388415.1 uncultured Ruthenibacterium sp.
GCGCGCCCTCCTTCGCCTTGAGCAGGTCGGCGCGGCCCACGAGTTCTTCCACCGTGCGCGCGCCCAGCCGCGCCATGATCTCGCGCAGTTGTCCAGCGATAAAGAGCATGAAGCGCTCCACGTATTCTGGCTTGCCAACGAAGCGCTTGCGCAACTGGGGATTCTGCGTGGCGATGCCGAAGGGACAAGTGCCCAGATGGCAAACGCGCATCATGCGGCAGCCCATGGCGACGAGCGGCGCGGTGGCGAAGCCAAACTCCTCCGCGCCCAGCAGCAGGGCGACGGCCACGTCGTGGCCGCTCATCAGCTTGCCATCCGTTTCCAGCGTGACGCATTGGCGCAGGTCGTTGCGGCAGAGCACCTGGTGCGCTTCGGCCAGCCCGATCTCCCAGGGCAAACCCGCGTGGTGGATGCTGCTCACCGGCGCGGCCCCGGTGCCGCCCTCGCCGCCGGAGATGAGGATGCCCTTGGCTCCAGCCTTGGCCACGCCGCTGGCGATGGTGCCTACGCCGCCCGAGGAGACGAGCTTGACGGTGACGCGCGCCGCCTCATTGGCGCATTGTAGGTCGTAGATGAGTTCAGCCAAGTCTTCAATGGAATAGATGTCGTGGTGCGGCGGCGGGGAGATGAGGGAGACGCCCGGCGTGGAGCAACGCGTCTTTGCCACGTCCTCCGTGACCTTGGCCCCGGGCAGGTGCCCGCCTTCGCCGGGCTTCGCGCCCTGCGCCATTTTGATCTGGATTTCCTTCGCGCTGACGAGATATTCGCTCGTGACGCCGAAGCGGCCGGACGCCACCTGTTTGATGGCGCTGTTGCGCTCGGTGCCGAGGCGGGCGGGGTCCTCGCCGCCCTCGCCGGAGTTCGACTTGCCGCCGAGGCGGTTCATCGCGACGGCGAGGCACTCGTGCGCTTCGCCAGAGATGGAGCCGTACGACATCGCGCCCGTCTTGAAGCGGCGCACGATGGATTCCTCCGGCTCGACCTCGTCGAGCGGGACGCCGCCGTCTTCGGGGAATGCGAACTCGAGCAGGCCGCGCAGCGTGTGGGGACGTTTTTCGTCGTCGACGCGCGCGGTGTACTCCTGGAAGCGCTCGTAGCTGCCCGTCTGCGCGGCCTCGCGCAGCGCGATGATCGTCTGCGGGTCGTAGAGGTGGTCCTCCTTGTCCGCGCCCGAGCGCAGCTTGTGCATTCCGAGGCTGTCGAGCGTCGTGTCCGCGGCGAGGCCGAGCGGGTCAAACGCGCGGCTGTGGCGGAACTCGACGTCCTCGCCGATCTCCTCGAGGCCGATGCCGCCGACACGGCTGACGGTGTTCGTGAAATAGCGGTCGATGACATCCTTGCGGATGCCGACGGCCTCGAAGATCTGGGACGACTGATACGATTGCAGCGTCGAAACGCCCATCTTTGCGGCGATTTTCACGATGCCGTGCAGGATCGCGTCATTGTACGCATTGACGGCCATCGTCTTGTCCTTGTCGAGCATACCGAGGTCGACAAGTTCCTCGATGCACTCGTGCGCAAGGTACGGATGCACGGCGCGCGCGCCGTAGCCGAGCAGCGCCGCGAAGTGATGCACCGTGCGGGGCTCGCCGCTCTCGAGTACGATGGACACCGCCGTGCGGCGCTTCGTGCGCACAAGATACTGCTCCATCGCGGACACCGCGAGCAGCGACGGGATGGCGACATGGTTCTCGTCGACGCCGCGGTCGGACAGGATCAGGATGTTCGCGCCTTTCCGGCACGCGCGGTCGCAGTTGAGGAACAAAAGGTCCAGCGCGCGCTCAAGCGACGTGTTTTTGTAATACAAAATGGGGACCGTCGCCGTGTGGAAGCCCTCGCGGTCGAGCGCGCGCAGCTTCATCAGGTCGACCGCCGTCAGAATGGGATTCTTGATTTGCAGCACGCGGCAGTTCTCCGGCTTTTCCTCCAGCAGATTGCCGTCGGAGCCGACGTAGACGTGCGTGTCCGTGACGATCTCCTCGCGGATGGCGTCGATGGGCGGGTTCGTGACCTGTGCGAACAGCTGCTTGAAGTAATCGAACAGCGGCGGATGGCGCTCGCTGAGCACCGCGAGCGGGACGTCCGTTCCCATCGAGGCCGTGGCCTCGGCGCCGGTCTGCGCCATCGGAAGAATGGCGTCCTTGACGTCCTCATAGGTGTAGCCGAACGCCTTGTACAGGCGGTCGCGCGCATCCTGCGTGCAGTGCTCCGGGCGCCGGTTCGGCACCGCCAGATCGGCAAGGCACAGAAGGTTCGCGTCGAGCCATTCACCGTACGGGCTGCGCGACGCGTAGCGCGACTTGCACTCCTCGTCGGAGATGAGGCGGCCCTCGCGCGTATCGACGAGAAGCATTTTGCCGGGGCGCAGACGGTCTTTCCTGACGATGTGCTCCGGTGCGATGTCGAGCACGCCGACCTCGGAGGACAGGATGAGCATGTTGTCGTCGGTGACATAGTAGCGGGACGGGCGCAGGCCGTTGCGGTCGAGCACCGCGCCGACGACGTCGCCGTCAGAGAACAAAATCGCGGCCGGGCCGTCCCACGGCTCCATCATCGTGGAATAGTAGTGATAGAAATCCCGCTTTTCACGGCTGATGGCGCTGTCGTTGCGCCACGGCTCGGGGATCGCGATCATCACGGCGAGCGGCAGCTCGACGCCGTTCATCACGAGAAATTCGAGCGTGTTGTCGAGCATCGCGGAGTCGGAACCGGCGCTGTTGACGACCGGGAACACCTTCTCGCGCTCGTCGCGCACGAAGGGGCTTGTCATCGTCTCCTCTCGTGCGAGCATCCTGTCCGCATTGCCGCGGATGGTGTTGATCTCGCCGTTGTGGAGGATCATGCGGTTCGGGTGCGCGCGCTCCCAGCTGGGCGTCGTATTTGTGGAAAAACGAGAGTGCACGAGCGCGATGGCGCTTTCGCAGTCGTCACAGCTGAGGTCGGGATAAAATGCGCGCAGCTGCTGCACAAGGAACATGCCCTTGTAGACGATGGTGCGCGACGACATGGACACGACGTAGGTGTCCGTTCCGCTCTGCTCGAACGTGCGGCGGATGAGGTAGAGCTTGCGGTCAAACGCAAGGCCCTTCTCCACGGACACGGGCTTTTCAAGAAAACACTGTGTGATGTGCGGCATACACTGCACGGCGCGCGCGCCCAGCACCTCCGGGCGCACGGGAACGTCGCGCCAACCCAGCACGCGCACGCCCTCTTTCGCGGCGATGATCTCGATCATCTTGCGCGCCTGATTGCGGCGCAGCGCGTTCTGCGGGAAGAAGAACATGCCGACGCCGTAACTGCCCGCCGCGCCCAGCTGCACGCCGCATTCGGCGGCCGCGCGGACGAAGAATTTGTGCGGGATCTGAAGCAGGATGCCCACGCCGTCGCCCGTCTCGCCGGCGGCGTCCTTGCCGGCGCGGTGCTCCAGCTTTTCCACGATGCGCAGCGCAGCGTCCACCGTGCCGTGCGTCTTTTTGCCGTCGATGCTCACGACCGCGCCGATGCCGCACGCGTCGTGTTCAAAGCGCGGATCATATAATGTCTGTTTCCTTTCCATGCAAATTCCCCCTCTTTGCAAAAAAGAAAAGCGTCCACAGCTTCGCCCGCGCTGCTGTGAGCCGCGCGGAAAAGCCGTGAACGCCTTTGTTCACTCTATATGCAGGATATTTTAGCGTGCGCGCGCGCGTTTGTCAAGCACCTGCGCATGGACAGATGCGGAAAAGCGCGATATAATGGGTGCAAAACAACCGCTTGGAGGCGTTTAGATGGACCCGTATATCCACAAAGTGCAGTATTATGAGACCGACCGGATGCAGATCACGCATCACTCGAACTACATCCGCTTCATGGAGGAGGCCCGCGTCGGCTTTCTCGAGCAGATCGGCTGGGGCTACGACCGCCTGGAGGCCGAGGGCATCTCGTCGCCCGTCGTCAGCGTGTCGTGCGAGTACAAAAAGAGCACGACGTTCGCGGACAGGATCGAGATCATGGTGCGCGTGACGGACGTCACGCCCGTGCGGCTGCACCTCGCGTACACGATGACCGTGGACGGCGCGGTGGTGTGCACCGCCGAGAGCTCGCACTGCTTCCTGAACGAAAACGGACGCCCGACGAGCCTGAAAAAGCAAAAGCCGGAATTTTACGACTGCCTGCTGCGTCTGTGCGAGGGCGAGGCGTGACGCGTCACGCCTCGCGGCAGAGCATCCGCGCCTCCCACGGGCGCAGCTTCTCCGGAAAAGCGCCCGGGTAGTTCGCAATGAGCGTGCGCGCATTTTTCCACTCCGCGGGCAGCTCCCACTTTGTCTCTTCCCCGCCGAAGTTGCACACGACGAGCACTTCGGCGTTTTTGTATGCCCGCTTGTAGACGAACAGCTTCTCGTGCTCCGGCTCGAGCAGCGTGAAGTCGCCCTCCACGAGCACATCCAGCTCTTTGCGCAGCGCGATGAGGCAGCGGTAGTACGAGAAGACGGAGTCCTCGTCGTCCACCTGCGATTCGGCGTTGATCTCTTTGTAATTCGGGTTGACCTTGATCCACGGCGTACCCGTCGTGAAGCCGGCGTTCTCCCCCGCCGTCCACTGCATTGGCGTGCGGGCGTTGTCGCGGCCCTTCGCGTAGATGGACGCTATGACGTCCGCCTCGTCCTTGCCCGCCTCGATTGCCTCGCGGTAGTAGTTGAGCAGTTCGACGTCGCGGTAGTCCCCGATGGGCAGGCGGATGTTCGTCATGCCGAGTTCTTCGCCCTGATGGTCGTACGGCGTGCCCTGCATCCCGTGCAGCATCGTGGCGAACAGCTTTGCGGACTGGACGCGGTATTTGCCGTCGTCGCCCCAGCGCGAGACGATGCGCGGCAGATCGTGGTTGTTGAGAAACAGGCTGTTCCAGCCGCAGCCGTGCAGCCCTTGCTGCCAGTGCGCATAGCTCTTTTTCATCTTGATGAACGGGAGCGGCGCAAGGTCCCACTTTTCACCGCCGGTCTGGTCGAGCATCATCTGTTCAAACTGGAACACCATCGACAGCTCGCTGCCGTCCGGCGCGCTGTAGCGTTTCGCGCGCTCCACGTCCGCGCCCCACGCCTCGCCGACGGTGACGACGCAGCCCTTCTGGAACGCCTCGGCGCTCAGCTCGCGCAGGAATTCGTCGAGGCGCGGGCCGTTGCCGGTGATCTTCCTGTCCGGCTCCTTGGCGATGACGTCGATGACGTCGAGGCGGAAGCCCGCCGCGCCCTTGTCCATCCACCAGAGGATCATGTCGTACAGCTCACGGCGCAGCTTCGGGTTCTCCCAGTTGAGATCCGGCTGCTGCGGCGCAAACTGGTGGAAATAATACTGCCCGAGTTCCGGCACCCACTCCCACGCGGGGCCGCCAAACGCGGCCCGCATGTCGTTCGGGAGCTTGCCCTCCGCGCCGTCGCGCCAGACGTAGTAGTCGTGATAGGGGTTGTCGCGGCTCTGCTTCGCCTGCAAAAACCACGGGTGTTTGTCGGAGCTGTGGTTCAACACGAGGTCGAGCATGATGCCGATGCCGCGCTTTTTCGCCTCGGCGAACAGGCGCTCGAGGTCTTCGAGAGAGCCGTACATCGGGTCGACGGCGCGGTAGTCCGACACATCGTAGCCGTTGTCGACCTGCGGCGAGGCGAACACCGGCGACAGCCAGATGAGGCCGATGCCGAGCTTTTGCAGGTAGTCGAGCCGGGAGATGACGCCGGGCAGGTCGCCCGTGCCGCTGCCGGTGGTGTCCTGAAAGCTGCGGGGATAGATCTGATACGCGACCGCCCGGCGCCACCAGCCGGGCTTGTTATTTTCAAGCATGGTTTTCAACTCCTTTGGCGCTCCTTGCGGCGATCTCCGGGCGCAGGCGGCGCAGCGCGGCGCGCAGCGCGTCCCACCCGGTGAGCTTCCACTCCCAGTTCGGCGAGCCGAGCGTGCCGGGCCGGTTCATACGGGCCCACTCGCCGAGGTCGAGCACGTCCTGCGCGGGCAGGACGGCCAGCTGCGCGGGGCTGCGCAGCGCGTACAGCTTGATGCGGTGCAGGATGTCGCCGCCGCACATGCCCTCCTTTTTCAGGAAGCGGCGCAGCTTGCGGCGCGCCGCGGGCGTGAGGGAGTTCACCCACTCGCGCAGCGTCGCGTTGTCGTGTGTGCCGGTGTAGAGGATCTGGCGCCCGGCGCGGTCGAGCACGTCAAACATGTACTTGCCCTTCGCCTCGAACGCGAACTCGAGCACCTTCATGCCGGGCAGCTCGTAGTCGTCGCGCAGGCGCAGCACCTCGGGGCGCAGGTCGCCGAGGTCCTCGGCGACGAGGCGAAGGCCCGGAACGCTCTCGCGCAGGCGGTCGAGCACGGCGCGGCCGGGCGCTTCGATCCAGTCGCCCTCCATCGCCGTCGGGCACGACGCGGGGATCTTCCAGAACGTATCGAACGCGCGGAAGTGGTCGACGCGCACGATGTCGTAGAGCTTCTGATTGTAGCCGATGCGCCTGACCCAGAAGTCGTAATTTGTCCGCTTCAGCAGCTCCCAGTCGTAGATGGGGTTGCCCCAGCGCTGGCCGGTGGCGCTGAAATAGTCGGGCGGGACGCCGGCGATGAACGTCGGTCGGCCGTCCTTGTCGAGCAGAAAGCTCTCGCGGTCGCCCCAGACGTCGACGGAGTCGATGCCGACGTAGAACGGCACGTCGCCCATGATCTGGATGCCCGCGTCGTTCGCGTACTTGTGCACGGCGCTCCACTGGCGCAGAAATTCATATTGCAAAAACGTGTGGTACGCCACCTCGGTGCGCACCTCGCTGAGCGCGGCGTCGGAGCGCGTCAGCGGCCAGTCGCGCTGCGCCTCGGGCCACTCGAGCCACGAGCGCAGTCCGTTGGTCTGCTTGAAGGCGCGGAACACAGCGTAGTCGCGCACCCAGGGCTGCTCGGCGAACGCCCCGTACGCCTCGTCCGGGGAAAACGCCTCGAACGCGCGGCGCAGCCACTGTTCCTTGTACGTGCGCACGGACTCGTACTCGACGCGCGATCTCGCCTCGAGCGGCGGCGGGCACTCGGGCAAAAGCCCCTCCGCCGCAAGGAACTCGAGGCTGAGGTAGATCTCGTCGCCCGCCTGCGACGAATACGGCTGATACGGCGAGTTGCCGTAGCCCGTCGGGTTGAGCGGCAGAAGCTGCCACACGCCGACGCCGTTTTCGCGCAGAAGGTCGATCCACTCGAAGGCGGCGGGGCCGAGGTCGCCGATGCCGTGCGGCGCGGGCAGCGACGACACCGCCAGAAGGATGCCGGTCTGTTTCATACTATTCTCCCTCACAGATGCCAGATGTCGCGGTCATACTCCGCGATGGTGCGGTCGGACGAGAAGAAGCCCGCTTTCGCGATGTTGACGAGCATCTTCTTCGCCCACGCCTCGCGGTCCTCATAGTCGCGCAGCGCGCGCTCCTTGGCCGCGATATAGTCCTTCAGATCGCCGAGCGCCATGAACCAGTCCTTGAAGGCGATCTCCTTATAAAGACGCACCAGCGCGACCGGGTCGCCCATGCACAAAAGGCGCTTGTCGAGGATGAAATCCACGAGGCGCATGAGCTCGGGGTCGCCGGCGCACAGCGCCTCGGGCGAGTAGCTGTGCTCGGCGTAGAGGCGGATGACCTCGTCCGAGCTCTTGCCGAAGGTGTAGATGTTTTCCTCACCCACGAGGTCGGCGATCTCGACGTTCGCGCCGTCGCGCGTGCCGAGCGTGACCGCGCCGTTGAGCATGAACTTCATGTTGCCGGTGCCGGACGCCTCCTTCGACGCGAGGCTGATCTGCTCGGAGATGTCGCACGCCGGGATGAGCTGGCCCGCCCACGTGACATTGTAGTTTTCCACCATGACGATGCGCAGATGGTCGCGCGTGTCAGGATCTTCGCCAACGAGGCGCGCGAGGCAGAGGATCAGGTGGATGATGTCCTTCGCCGTCGTGTACGCGGGCGCAGCTTTCGCGCCGAAGATCATCGTGATGGGGCGCGCGGGGATGCGCCCGGACTTGATCTCGAGGTACTTGTACACGGCGTACAGCGCATTCATTTGCTGGCGCTTGTACTCGTGCAGGCGCTTGACCTGGATGTCGTAGACGGATCCGGGGTCAATGTCAAGGCTCATGCGCTCGCGGAACGTGCGCGCGAGACGGCGCTTTTCCTCTGCCTTGACGTCGAGCAGCTTTTGCAAAAGCGCCTTGTCGTCCGCGTGGGCGAGCAGCTTTTCGAGCTGCGCCGCGTCCTTGCGCCAGCTCTTGCCGATGGTCTCGTCGATGAGCGCCGTCAGCTCCGGGTTGCAGTGGACGAGCCACCGGCGGAACGTGATGCCGTTCGTCTTGTTGTTGAATTTTTCCGGGTAGAGCTCGTAGAACGGGCGCAGTTCGGAGTTTTTCAGGATCTCGGTGTGCAGCGCGGCGACGCCGTTGACGCTGTAGCCGAAATGGATGTCGATGTGCGCCATGTGGACGCGGCGGTTTGCGTCGACGATGGCGACGCGGGCATCGGTCGTGCGCTCGAGCGCGCGACGGTGCAGCTCCTCAATGATGGGCGCGATGCCCGGCGCGACGCGCAAAATGTAGTCGAACGGCCACGTCTCAAGCGCCTCGGCGAGGATGGTGTGGTTCGTGTACGCACATGTGAGGCTGACTTCTTCGACCGCCTCATCCATCGTCAATCCGCGCTCCAGAAGCAGGCGGATGAGTTCGGGGATGATCATCGTGGGGTGCGTGTCGTTGATCTGCACCGCGACGTACTCGTGCAGATGCTTCACGTCGCCGCCGCGCACCTCGAGCTCACGTAAAATGAGCTGCGCCGTGGCGCTGACGAGGAAATACTGCTGGTACACGCGCAAAAGGCGCCCCGCCTCGTCGCTGTCGTCAGGATAGAGGAACAGCGTCAGGCCGCGGACGACGTCGGATTTGTCGAACGCGATGCCGTCGTGGACAATGCTCTCGTCGATGGTGTCGAGGTCGAACAAATGCAGCGTGTTGCGGCGGCCGTTTTCGCCCGGCACGCCGATGTCGTACAGATGCGCCCGCACGTCGAAGCCGCCGAACGGGACGGTGAAATATGTGCCCGTGTCCTCGAGCCACGTCTCGGGCGTCATCCACGGGTTGGGGTACTCGTACTGACGGAGGTCGGCCAGCTTCTGATAGAACAGGCCCTCGTGGTAGTTGAGCCCCGCGCCGTCGCCGCACAAGCCGAGATTCGCGATGGAATCAAGAAAGCACGCGGCGAGGCGGCCGAGGCCGCCGTTGCCGAGCGACGGCTCGTTCTCGCACTCCTCGATCTGCTCGAGCTCCTGCCCGTACTCACGCAAAAGCGCGCGCACCTCGTCAAAGCAGCCGAGGTTGATGAGGTTGTTCGAGAGCAGCTTCCCGATCAGGAATTCCGCCGACACGTAGTACAGTTTGCGCTTGCCCTCATTCTTCGGCAGCTTCGCCACCGCGTCGCGCGTGCAGGAAAACACGGCTGCGTACCAGTCCTCGCGCGAGGCCTTCTCCGGAGACGTTTCCATCGCCTCCAGCTTGCTCAGGATCATTTCCTTCATCTTCATACGTTACCTCTCCATCAAAAACGGAAGTTCAGTCTTTTTCCAACTGTTCAAAGACGCGCAGCAGCTCGCCGACGCTCCATGCCTGCGCGAAGCATCCGCGCGACCCGGTGGGGACAAGGCCGTCGTAGATCTCGGGCAGCTGTCCGGCGCACCCCTCTCTGAGCGCCGGGCCGAGCGCGAGCAGCGCGTTGCGGACGGCCGTTCGCGCCGCGGCGTCGCTGCTGTTCACCTTGAGCACCGCAAGATAGTATGCGCCGAGCGGGAACGTCCAGACCGTCCCCTGATGATAGGCGCGGTCGCGCTCCGTCTGCGGGCCGCCGTACGTGGGATGGAACTCCGCGTCGTTCGGCGCGAGCGTGCGAAGCCCGACGGGCGTGTGCAAAAGCCGGCGCACCGTGTCGACGACGCAGCGCTCCTGCCACGGCTCCAAGAGCTCGAACGGCGTGGACACCGCCCAGATCTGATTGCAGCGGATCTGCTCGTCCGCGGGCGAGCCGGAGACGAGGTCGCGCAGGCATTTGGCGTCGTCGCGCCAGAACGCGCGGCGGAACGAATCGCGCACGCGCAGCGCCAGCGCCTCGTACGGCGCGGCGTCCTCGCGGACGAGCGGGGCCATGCGCGCCATGCAGCACAGCGCCGCGTGCCAGTAGGCGTTGATCTCCACGGGCTTGCCGTGGCGCGGCGTCGGCAGGTACGTGCCGATGCGCACGTCCATCCACGTCACCTGATCGAATCCCTCGCCCGCGCAGATGAGGCCGTCATCCGCATCCATATGGATGCCGTGGTCCGTGCCGTCGCGGTAGCCCGTCAGGATGCGCTGCATCACAGGCCACGCCTCGCGCACGAAACCGGCGTCGTCCGTCGCCTGATAGTACTGATACACACAGTGCACGAACAACAGCGCCGCGTCGGCGGTGTTGTAGCGCGGCTCGCAGCCACCCTCCGGGAAGAGGTTCGGCATCAGGCCGCGGCGCTCGTGCGCCATGAATGTGCGCAGGATGCTCTTCGCGTCGTCATAGCGCTTTGTTGCGAGCGTGCAGCCCGGCAGGGCGATCATCGTGTCGCGGCCCCAGTCCTCGAAGAACGGGTAACCGGCGAGGATGGTCTTGCCCCCTGTGGACCGGCGCTGAGCGATGAACGCGTCCGCCGCGATGGCGAGCTGGCGTGCCGTCTCGTCTTTGAGGCCGCAGCGGTCGGCGATCGCGCGCAGCCGGGCGCGCTCTGATTCGATGATCTCCGACGCGCCGGGCGCGGAGTCCTCCAGCGTGTAGACGATCTCCAGCACGCGGCGCACGCCGGCGGGCACCTCCATCGTAACCATGTGGTTTGCCGCCACGCTGCCGACGCTGCGCCGTCCGTCGCGCAGATCGTCCGCGTAGAACAGCGTCTCGCGGCGCTCCGCGAACGGACGGATGTTTCCGTTCGTCAGCACCTGAAGCCGCAGGCCCGCGCACTCCACCGCGCCGTCCTCCCAGTCGACAAACTGCGTCTCCGGGAGATTCTTCCCCTTCGGGACAAACTGCATCCACGGTGTGATGAACAGCGTACAGTCGCCCGCCGAGGCGTTTTCCACCGTGTAGCGCAGGGCAAGCGTGTTTTTCTCAAACTGAAGCGCGAGTTCCTTGTGAACGCGCACGCCGTCGAACTGGTGCACCCACGCGGGCAGGCCGTCGACCTCCTCCCACAGGATGTTGCGCCAGCCCTCCTCGGGCGGGGCGTCCTCAAACTGCTGCGAGGACAGGAACGTCACGCCGTCCGGCGCGCGCAGCACCTCCTGCAAACGGTGGACGATGTTCCAACGGCGGTTCGGCGGCTGTGTGCACGCCATCAGCACCGCGTGGTCGCTGCGGCTCGCGCCGCCCGCGTGCGTCTGGCTGGAAAAGCCGCCGAGGCCGTTCGTCACGAGCCAGCATCCCTGCGGGTCGGGCTTGGTGCAGAGATCCTGCAAACCGTAAACAAATCGCATGGTGTACCTCCTCTTATCGTCTGCCGAGAATCATTGCGGAAACGGGCGGTACATCAATCATTGACACCGGATGCGGCGACTGCCACAGGAAGCTGTTTTCCCCGTCGGCCAGCACCTCCCAGCCGTCTGAGCCGAGCGGCATCTTCCGGCGGCGTCCGGACGCGTTGTACACGGCGAGCACCTGCTTCCACCGGCCGCCGTTTTCCCACAGCGCCATCACGCAGCGCGGCGCGACGGCGGCGGAAAACAGCAGGCGCGACGGCGCGGCGGCCGTCTTGTCGCACAGCGCGGGCAGCTGCTTGCGCAACGCGATCAGGCCCCGGTAGTAGTCGGCAAGATCGCAAAACTCCCACGCGCGGCGCCAGTCGAGGCGGTTGTACTCGATGGGCGCGTGATAGGCGTCGCCGATGCCGCGCTTCGTGCGGGCGAACTCCTCGCCGGAGAGCAGGAACAGCCGTCCCTGACACGTGAACGCGACGGCGGCGGCCAGACGGTTCGCGCGCAGCATCGCCGGGTCCGGCGCATCGTACGCGGCGTCAGAGCCGTTTGCCATCGTCGCCGCAAGCTTATCCCACAGCGTGAGGTCGTCGTGGCACGAGAGGTACGTGACGACCTGCGACGGGGCCTTCGGGGAAAACTGCCCCTTCGCGCCGCACCACGCGGTGAGGCTTGCGAGGATGGCCTTCTCCTTGCCCGACCCGCCGTTGACAAAGCCCGGCGCTTCGCGCTTTTGCACGCTTCCCTTCACCGCGTCGCGGACGCCGTCGCAGAACGCGCCGATGTTCTCGTCGAGCGAGGCGAAAGCCCGCTTGTCGGCGGGCGCCGCGCCGCGCGCCATCGCGGTGGCGCCGCACGTCCACGGTTCGCCAAATACGAGCTTCT
>CALXIU010000197.1 GCA_944388415.1 uncultured Ruthenibacterium sp.
TTCCAGTTGTCCTCGATTTTCTGCGTTCTTTACCAGCATTTTTCTCACCCTGCTCCATTATACCGCATTTCTTCCCTTTATACGACAAAAAGGCCACCGAAAGGTGACCTTTTTCGACAAGCTGAGGCCACCGAAAGGTGGCCTCAGGTTGTCGATAAACTTCAAAAAGTGTGTTTTGGCCTCCCCTCGAGGGGAGGTGGCCCGAAGGACCGGAAGGGTGAGCTGCACAAGCCTGACAATTTTGCTTTGAAAAAGTTCGCTGTATCGGTCAACGAGTGCAATTCACCCCTCCGCCTCGCTTCGCTCCGGCACCTCCCCTCAATGGGGAGGCCACTCGCTTTTTCGCTTCATGTACTTTTTCGACAGCCTCAAAGGCCACCGAAAGGTGGCCTTTTTTGCAAGAGGGAAGAGCGCGCGGTCCCCATCGTTCCAGAACGCAACGGCCATTTCGCTGCCTTTTATCTATTTAATGGTTTTCAAACAAAAACGACCTGCTCTGGCCCGATCGCCGCAGCAGGTCGTTTCGCAAACCGGCGCGGGCCGGCGCAGGAGTTTCCTGCGCCGGCCCGCGTTTTGTTTTTGTAAGAGAGTGTCACAGCGCCGCTTTGATCTTCTCGATCATCTCGGCGTACTCGGCGTCCGTCAGGAACGTCTTGCCGGGGTTCATCTCGAACACGCCGCCCCACTCGAAGCCGTCCTTGTACTTCGGCACGAGGTGCACGTGCAGATGGCAGCCCGTGTCGCCGTACGCGCCGTAGTTGACCTTGTCGGGCGAGAAGACCTTGTGGATGGCCTTCGCCGCACGGGCGACGTCCGCGAAGAACGCGTCACGGTCGGCGTCGGAGATGTCGACCAGTTCGCTGACGTGATCCTTGTACGCCACGATGCAGCGGCCGGGATGGCTCTGCTCGCGGAAGAGGATCAGCGTGCTGACGCTGAGTTCACAGATCATGATGCCGAACTTGTCGAGCAGTTCGCCGCGCATACAGTATCCGCAATTCGAATCCTTCATGGTCGACCTCCTTATTCCATCGCGTCCGTGACTTTGACCGCGCCGTAGTTGCGCACGCTCAGCACATAGCACGAGCCCGCGCCGAACACGTTCTCCATCGTCTCGCGGTAGGTCTCGAGCAGGTCGTGCGGGACGAACGCCTGGATCGTGCCCGCGAAGCCGCCGCCCTGGAGACGCCATGCGCCGCGGCCCTCCAGCACGTGCTGGGACAGCGCGACGCCGAGCGCGACGCCCTGCTCGCGCGGCTTCTTGATGCTGTAAGCGTTCTGGTTGTACTCGAACGACGAGTGGCCGCCGTTGATGATGTGGCGCAGGAAATCGTCGAAACGGTCGTCGGCGACGGCGCGGTAGATGTCGGCCGCGCGGCGGCACTCGGCGAAGAAGTGGATGGCGCGCAGCACCGCGCGGTCGCCCAGCTTCGCGCGGACGCCCGCGATGTCGGCGTACAGGCGCGCCTCGTCGACGTCGCGCAGGACTTTCTCGCCGAAATACGCGGCGACGCTCTCCATCTCGCTGCGGATGGCGGCATAGTCGTCCGTCAGGTCGGCGTGGCTGCCCTTCGTATCGGTGATGCACAGCGCGAAGCCGTGCTTCGCGAGGTCGAAGCCGACCTTGTTGACGATGGGGTCCGTCGGGTCCTTGAAATCAATGGTGATGGCGCTGCCCACCGCGCAGGCCGTCTGGTCCATCAGGCCGCAGGGCTTGTCAAAGTGCACGTTCTCGGCGTACTGGCTCATCTTGGCGATGTCGACCGCGTTGAAGCGGCTGTCATTGAACTCGCCGTTGAAGATCGCGCCGATGAGCACCTCGAACGCCGCGGAACTGGACAGGCCCGAGCCGCGCAGCACGTTCGATGTGGTGTACGCGTCGAAACCGCCGACACAGCCGCCCTCCTTGACGATGGCGGCCGCCACGCCGCGCACGAGCGACGCCGAACGGCCCTTTTCGGCGTCGTGCACCGTGAGGTCGTTCACGTCGACGACGTCCATGTCGGCGAAGCCCGCCGACTTGACGCGCACGGTGGTGTCGTCGTTCTGCGCCACGACGGCGATCACATCCAGATTCACGGCCGCCGCCATGACGACGCCGTTGTTGTGGTCTGTGTGGTTGCCGCCGATCTCCGTGCGGCCGGGCGCGGTATACAGGCACGCGGGACGTCCCTCGCCGAACAGCTTCTCAAATTCGCGGATGGCGCCGCAGTAGCGCTCGCGCTGCGCCGCCACGACGTCGTCGCTGTCGGAGTACAGATTGCGGAACGCGGCGTCATAGGCGCCGGACTGGATCTGTTGGATCAGTTCATTTGTCAAAGGCATGGAAAGCCACCTCCGTTTTTACTTCCCCTTTATTATATCAGACGAAACCGGGCTGGTAAATGCAATTTTTTCTGTGCATCGCAAACAACACATGGACTTTTGTTGACTGTGCAGTTTTGATTCTGTTATAATAAGAAAAACGAACTGTCGCCGGAAGAAATGGGGCCGGAAACATGGCGAATATTTACAAACAATCTTTCAAACAAAATTACACGGACAATGTGGAATTGTCCATTTTCAACTGCGGCTCACAGCTCTGCGAGCCGGGGTACACGTGGGGGCCGGGCGTGCGCGACCACTATCTGATCCACTACGTTGTGGCGGGGCGCGGGACGTACTGCGTCAACGACACGGTCTACACGCTGCGCGCGGGCGACGTTTTTCTGGCGAAGCCCAGCCAGCTGATCACCTACACCGCCGACCAGGAGGACCCATGGGAGTACTACTGGGTCGGCTTCAACGGCGCGTGCGCGAACAAGCTGGTGCTGCAAATGCCGTTCCGGGACGACATGCCGGTGCACTCGTGCCGCAACCCGGAGGCGATCAAGAAGGCCATCTACAACATCTTCCTGTCGCGCGGGCCGGAGCAGAAGAACGAGGTCATGATGGTGGGACATCTCTACCTGTTCATCGCCGAGCTGATGCAGGAGGCGCTGGAGCTGGCGCCGCACCCGGCGAACTCCAGCTCGCAGTATGTGCTGAGCGCCATCAAGTTCATCCAGTTCAACTACTTCCACGACATCAGCATCGACGACATCGCGAAATCCGTCGGCGTGAGCCGCAGCCATCTGTACCGCGTGTTCATGTCGAACGTCGGGCAGTCGCCCATCGACTATCTGACGAACTACCGCATCAGCGAGGCGTGCTATCTGTTAAAAAACTCGAACCTGTCCATCGCGGAGATCGCGGTGTCCGTGGGGTTCTTCGACCAGTTCTACTTCTCGCGCGTGTTCAAGAAGAACAAGGGCGTGCCGCCCAGCAAGTATCTGGCGAGCCTTGAGAAATCTTCCACCTGAGGAGGCTTTATGTCACTGACGAAAAACAGCGTCGTGCCCATGCGGATCACGGCGCTTTCAAGCGACGGCAACGGCGTGGGCCATGTGGAGGGGATGGCGGTGTTCGTTCCCTTCACCGCCGCCGGGGATGAGATCGAGGCGCGCATCGTCAAGGTGTGCCGCACGCACGCGTTCGGCATCATCGCGCGCGTCGTCACCCCCTCTCCCGACCGCGCGGACCCCGTCTGCCCGGCGTACGGCAGGTGCGGAGGCTGCAATCTGCGCCACCTGACGTATGAGGCCGAGTGCCGCGCGAAGGGGCGCTTCGTCGAGGACGCGCTGCGCCGCATCGGCCATCTGGACGCGCCGGTGCTGCCTGTCATCGCGCCGCCTCGCAGCGACCGCTACCGCAACAAGGTGCAGTATCCGCTGACGGTGCAAAACGGCCGCGTGTGCACCGGCTTTTTCGCGCCGCGCAGCCACCGCGTCGTGCCGTGCGCAGACTGCCTGTTGCAGCCGGAGCGGCTGAACGCCATTGCGCGCACTGTGTGCCGCCTCCTGACGGAGCTGGGCGTCAGCGTCTACGACGAGGAGACGCGCCGCGGGCTTGTCCGCCACCTCTATCT